>PKYU01000597.1:0-7211 GCA_003132765.1 Chitinophagaceae bacterium
TTTTTCTGCGGATCATTTTTATCCATGATAGCAGAATGCTTTGTTACGAGTTCTTCCATAAACAACGCTTTCGTAAGCGAAGCGAAATATTGGTCCTCTGTAAAATCTGTAGCGGAACTTTTATTATTCCAGTCAATAACTGCATAATGATGCAACCCGACTCCTTCCAGCATATTATGAGGGATATCACGCATGAGCACTTCTGTCCAATTATAATCATCAGAATTAGCGCCTGAAGCCACACGGAATATTTTATCAGTGTTGCTCCAACCGGCCATAAATGTTGCATATTGCCGGTAAATGTTTGCATAATATTCAGCAGTCATGTTACCACCGCATCCCCATGCTTCATTACCTATACCCCAGAATTTTACATGCCACGGTTTTTCGCGACCATTCTTCGCTCTCCAATCAGACATGGGGCTTTTGCCATCGAAATTTACATACTGCACCCAATCCGATAATTCCTGAACGGCGCCGCTTCCAACATTCCCTGATATATAAGGATCAGCGCCAAGGCGCTCACACATGTTCAAAAAATCATGGGTGCCAAAACTGTTGTTTTCGGTAACCCCTCCCCACCACTTGTTTACCATAGCAGGCCTTTTGTCTTTGGGACCTACTCCATCTTTCCAATGATACGTATCCGCAAAACAACCGCCCGGCCATCGCAATGCAGGAATTTTCATTTTACGCAAGGCTGCTATTACATCATTTCTTATACCTTCTGTATTAGGAATGATCTTATTGGTATCGCCCACATAAAATCCATCATAAATGCAATGACCCAAATGCTCAGCAAAATGCCCGTAAATATTTTTGTTAATGAATACTTTTCCCTGGTCTGCATGAATAACAATTGTATTCTGGGACGAAGCAAATAAAAATGAAAATAGACCAAGGAGTACAATACTTTTTTTCATAAAACATTTTCTTTTTTCTTCCTTAGAATATTTATCAGATTTTATTCACCGGAATTTATGGATTTCAAACGAATTACAGAACCTGGAAATCCCGGAGAGGAAACTTTAAGAACAATATCGCCGGGCGTTTTCCCGGACTTAACTATGACGAGACATTTTCCACGCCATGCTTTCCGTCGCGGCTGTTGAAAGCTTTCAATGCTCACAGGATTAACATTTCCTACCCCCGCAATAGTTCCGGGACCTGTAATTTCAAAATGCAATAAATTTTCTGCTTTGGAATTTAGGTAACCATGATCATCCACTAATTCCACTGAAATGTAACTCAGATCCTGGTTATTAGCATCAATCGTTTTTCTATCGGCAATCAGTTTGATCTTTACCGGTTTGCCGGCAGTATGTAATTCCGACGAATTTATTATTACTCCGCTTTCATCATACCCGATTGCCTTAAGTTCTCCGGGCTGGTATGTCACTTGCCAGGTTGCGATAAATTGATCTGATCTGTTAGTTTCCTTCTTCCCAAGTGATTTATCATTTATAAACAATTCAACCTGAGAACATGACGAATAAACACTCACATCCATTAATTCATTTTCATGGCCTTTATCAGAAGGAGTCATTGTAGACCAGTTCCAATCAGCTACAACATCCTGCCAGTGCCATTTGGACCAGGATTCTCTTTTTGGGTTGGGAGGAAAAGAGGGCCGCGGGGGCTTTACAAAGATTGATAATTGATCTGGCTTCCATAGTACATCGCGATAGTAGGACTGGGGGCGTTTCCATCCACATGTATCTATATCTCCGCAATAGGCAAGGTTCCAGGGATAAAAATTCTTTTCCTGTTCATAGCCCCTCCATCCGATGCTGGCTTCGCCAATATAATCGAAGCCCGTCCAAACAAAATCACCAATTACCCACGGGTGGTCAACAACACCCATCCAATAATCAAAGGCTTCCAATGGAAATGATTCGGAGCCAACTATTACTCTTCCGGGCTTTCGGTTATGATCAACGGCATAATTATCCTTACTGTAATTATAACCGGCAATATCCAGCGCCTCAAAAAAAGGATCCGCTCTTTCACTAACATTGTTAACAGCAGAGGTAACCGGCCGTGTTGAATCAAAAGAACGAACTAATCGTGCAAGCATAAACGCAGTTGAATCGCCTTCGGGAGTATCTCTTTCAGGAATTTCATTTCCAATGCTCCACATAATAATACCAGGATGATTACGATCACGCATAACCATGGCCGCTATATCACTACTCCACCAATCCTTAAAATAAAGATGATAATCATAAGGCATTTTTCCAATGTTCCAGGCATCAAATGCCTCATCCAATACCAGCATTCCAATGCTGTCGCAAGCATTCAAAAAAGCCGGGGAAGGCGGATTGTGCGAACAACGTATTGCATTGAATCCACTGGCTTTCAATAATTCAACTTTTCGTACTTCGGCCCTGTCGTATGCTTTGGAACCTAAGAGGCCATTATCATTATGAAAACAGGCGCCTTTGAGTTTTATAGTTTTATCATTGAGCTGAAAACCAATAACGGCATCATAGGAAATTTTTCGAATCCCAAATTTTGTTTTTTCAATATCAGCTAATATATCATTTTGATAAACTTCAGTAACTGCAGTATATTGAACAGGTTTTTCGATTGACCATATTTGAGGATCTTTCAAAATAATGGAATTCTCAAATTCGTAAGAATTGCTACCTGATACTTTTTGCATTGAACTTTGTTTGGCCACCTCAATACCCTTATCATTAAGAATTTTTGTTCGCAGTGTTACCGGTTCAGCATCTTTCATTTCATTAATAACCTGTGTCCGAATATTAATTTTTGCGAAAGAGGAAGAAACTTCTGATGTAGTTATAGAAGTTCCCCATTGCCTGACATGGATCGGAGAAAGTGTTTGCAGCCATACATGCCGGTAAATACCCGAGCCGGAATACCAGCGGCTGTTCTGGCCTTCAGATTTAACTTCCACAGCAATAACATTAACCGTACCAAACTGTATTTTTTTTGAAATATCGTAAGTAAATCCGGTATAACCGTAAGGATGATTACCCAGGTATTCACCATTGATCCATACATCCGCATTCATATAAACTCCTTCAAATTGTACCTGGATGATTCTGCCTGTATCCTTACGATTGACAATAAAATGTTTTCTGTACCACGCGGTTCCGCCTGTGGTAAACCCGCCACCTACTTGGCTGATAGCGTCCTTGTTAAATGGTGATTGGGTTTCGGGCAAATCTTCAATGCTCCAGTCGTGCGGAAGATCAATTGTTCTCCATCGTGTATCATCAAAATCTACATTTTGTCCACCCAGTGCACCACCTTTAAAAAATTTCCAACCGTCATCAAAAAGGGTAAGGATGTTTTGAGCCAAAATAGTTCTGGAATAAAAAAGCAAAAAACAGAAGGGGATTAATCTTTTCATAAATAAATCAGTTTGGAAAAATTTATTTTGTTTTGGTTCAAATTGAATCATGAAAGGAATTTAATTTTATTTCATTATTCCGGTTCCCTTGTAATTTAATCTATTTCAGAAAGAAGCGCCGATACCCTTAACGGGAGCTGATTGCCTGTTAAAATCAAGATCACCGGTTTCTATTCCTTCCAACCTTTGCAAATCAAGCCCATTAACCCGTAATAGGGAATTTTTGGAAATTCTATATTGATCAAATAATTGTATATCTGTCGCGGAAGTTGGCATTTTATTGGCCCGGTTTTCAAATTTCGGATCAGTATTTAAACCAACAATTTTCCCATCAATAATTTCTTTATTATTCCTGCTAGCCCAGGTTGAAAAATCATAAAGACCTTCAATATTGAATTTTTTGGTAATACTCCACCAGTCGTTTGCCATGAATACATCAGACCCCTTATCTCCTATCATAAGACTGTCTTCCCCTACAAAAATATTATTATAAAACGAAAATTGTTTCCGCTTACTTTTTTCAGAAAAAAGTATTGCAGCTCGTTGAGAGTTAAAGATGCTATTATTATAAAAGAAGCAATCATGAAATTGGTTTTCGTCACCGGAACTATTCCAGACATAAACTCCGGCCACACCATCAGAAACCAATCCATCATCCACACTAATATTATACCTGAATACATTATTATACCACGGGCTCGCTTCCCAGTATTGGAAGATACAATATCCTGCACCCTGGTTTTCATAAGATAGGCAATATTGCACTATAGAATTGGTAACGCCGCCATCAAGGTCAAAACCGCCACCATCGGCTGCTCCCGGTGAAGTTTTGTTTCTGTAAGACAGGCAGTGCTGAATTACCAGGCTATCCGCTTCATAGCCCCAGATTCCTACAGGCCCGTTGCCGACACGAGGCATATCCCATCCATTGTTGGTTGCTTCACAGTACTCGATAGTAACTTTTGTACAATGCCCGACAACAATACCATTTCCACTATGGTTGGTTAAATTAGTAGGATCGCCGGGATTATTTTCAGACCGGCAATAACCTATATAAATTTCCCGGCTATCTTTTTTGCTCAAATTTCCTTCCACCGTAATTCCGGCAGCGCCATTGTCATGCGCATATATATGTCGGGTAGTAATCCATATAGATGAGTAAATCAATAATCCGGCCTTTTGAAAACGGGAAATATCGAGACTATCAATGATAACATTATTACTTTCCATCACTATAACACCCTCTTTCGTATTCCCATTTTTTCGTCCCGAACCTACACATTTTAGATTTGAAATATGAATGTTATTGCTTTTATAAATAGTAATAGCCGATAAATTTCCTGAAGAGATGGCAGCCTTTCCATTTCCGTAGGACCCAATCAGGATAGGGAGTGCAGCAGTTCCGGATTTCGAAGAATCAAATAATATGCTTCCTTCAAAAGTATCACCTCCATTGAAATATATTGCATCACCAGGAGCCAAATGAATTGTATTTAATTTGGAAATTGATTTCAGTGGATGGTCTTTTGATCCGTCATTATTATCATTACCGGATTTGTTGAAGTAATAGGTTTTATTTAAAAGAATCCTGTCCTCTTGTGTAGAATTATAATGAAGCCAGTAATTGGGAATCGAAGTAAAAAGAAAAGGAAGTACAAAAAATATATGAATTCTTATCAGCACTTTTTTATATTGAAAGTATTAACGGAAAACGATTTTTCATTTTTCCAGCAATCTGTTCCCTATGAATCAAAGAAATAACCTTTATTCATTGGAAACTAATTGAACATCCTTTATCCTTTCAGGAAACCAAATCATCATTTCACCTTTACCCCTGTTAGCCCAGGCGTAATAAGGTATCGCAGTAAATTGTTGATTATTTGTCTGCACACTCTTTTCATCAGCACTAATGACTACTGCCGGAACTGTGGCTTTCAGGATTTCTATCCCGTTCAATAAATCAGGCTTGTATTCAGCAGTAAATTTGGTATCGGCCGGAACCAGGAGGTTGGATGCCCGGATATTATTGTCTACCCATTCTGCACAATAAATGATCGGTCCACGCTGCAAGGCAACTTTACCTTGGTCATTTTTCACTTTTTTATTTGCGATGACTCTGCGTACTTCCATCGGCAGATTTACTTTTACTATATCATTCTTTTTCCAGGTNNCTTACCATTAATGGTAATAACTGTTTTTTTATCGTTATTATTCTTAAAGGAATATAGATCTGAAGGAACCGCTTCGTTTTGAGCCCAGCCCGGTATCCTTATCATCATTGAAAAAACCAGCGGTGATCTTGGGCTAACCGTAAACATTAAAACACCATTCCAGGGATAATTATTCTGTTGATCAATTTCAACCTGCTTGTCCTGAATTATNNATAAAAAGATTCACATAAAGCTGATCATCTTTTTGTGCATAAATATAACCGGGAACAGAAGGTAACAGCCTAACCACATTGGTAGGACAACAGGAACATGGAAACCACCCTGACCTCTCCGGTTCCATATCAGGATGTGAAAAAATGTTGGTTATCTCCATGGCATTAGTGTAAAAGAATGATTTACCATCTAAACCAACGCCGGATATGAGCCCGTTATACAGGATCTTCTCCAATACATCAATATACTTAGAATCACCATGCAACAGGAACATTCTTTCATTCCAGAAAACATTGGCGATAGCCGCACAGGTTTCATTATAGGCAGTTGTATTAGGTAATACATAATTGTCTCCATATCGTTCGCCGTCTCCAACAGCGCCGGCGCCTCCCTGAACGTACAATTTTTTTGAAACCAAATTATCCCAGATCGTATCTACGGCGTGGAGCAAGGTGTCATCACCAGTAAGTGCCGCCACATCAGCCATTGCTGAATATAAATAACCTGCACGCACCGCATGGCCTTCAGCTTCTGTCTGATCTACTACCGGTTTATCATCCTGCCAGTACATGCCATTCTTCCACTCATCTTTGCTGGTTGAATCATATCCTTTGTAATGTCCTCTTTCCTCAACAAAAAATTTGGCCGTCTTCAGGTATTTTTCATTACCGGTTACGCGATAGAGTTTTACCAATCCCATCTCTACTACTTCATGTCCGGGAGCAACATGTTTTTTATCAGGTCCAAAAACAGAACAAACAAGATCTGCATTTTTTAAAGCAATATTCAGGAAAGATTTCTTGCCAGTAGCAAGATAGTATGCAACAGCAGCCTCGTACATATGGCCCGCATCATATAATTCATGGCTCAGCTCCCGTTCCATTTCCCAACGCACTTTTCCAACCCATATGCCCACGTCATTGGGATTGATTGTCCTTGCCGTGTATAAATATCCGTCTGGTTCCTGTGCTGCGCCAATGATTGCAATTAAAGAATCCACATATTTCTCCAGCTTTGGATCAGGAAATAAACTTAATGAATAGGAGGCTCCTTCAATTGTCTTATAAATATCAGAATCATCAAAGGGATAAAGCGTACAAAATTTACCGGACCTGGCTGCAGCCATTACAAAATTCTTTACACGGCCTGTCTTTTCGCATCTTTCAAATGAAGCAGGAATGGTAACGGTTTCATTGATCCGGAGTCGGGGGTGCCAGAAATTATCCGTGAGCTTCACTTCATTAAAAGGTATAGGCTTAATTGGATAATCTTTGTTTTGACCTGAAACAATATGAAAGGTAAAAATGGTTAAAAAAAAGAGAATATGTTTCATAATATATTTTTTAGAAAATCATCAGAGATTGCTTTCACTGGTTAAAGACTGAAAATTTTCAACCTCATAAAGTTAATAAACAGAAAAGGATATTTAATCAATTATTTAATGT
>PKYU01000597.1:7229-7513 GCA_003132765.1 Chitinophagaceae bacterium
CAACCCGATTAGCGAAGAAAATCATTATACAGTTTTATCACTCCGGCGATTTATAGAACAATTACCAATCCCCGGCTTCATTGAAACCGTTCCCGCTTATTGCTCAATTACTTTTTATTATAATCCAATTGAGGTGGTAAAAAAAATTCCTGAAATCAGGAAGGGAATTTTTAGTTGGATGAATACTTATTTGCAAAATGAATTATCAAACTGGCAACCTGGTATAAACTCAACAGACCAAAAACTAATTGTCTCAATACCCGTTTGTTATGATGAAGATTATG
>PKYU01000314.1 GCA_003132765.1 Chitinophagaceae bacterium
CATTAATAACATTACACGCTTCCTCAATCTCCTTTTTTGTAATTGTCAGGGGAGGCGCTATTCTCAGACATTGAGGTGCAAATAAATACCAGTCTGTGAAAATTCCTCTTTCTATAAGCTTATCAATGATCCTCTTATTTTCTTCAAAATTTTCAAACTCAAGGGCAATCATTAACCCTTTGCTTCGTATGCTTTTAATTTTGGAAGCCATAAGTGATTGAATAAATATTTTTTCTTTTTCAAAAACATTTTCCAAAAGATCTTCTTTTAATAAAAATTCCAATGCGGCATTGCCAGCAGCACAACATACCGGGTGGCCTCCAAATGTATTAATATGACCAAGTACCGGATTGTTAGTGAGCGTATCCATAATTTTTTTATCTGAAATAAAAGCGCCTAATGGCATGCCACCTCCTAATGCTTTTCCAAGCAGTAATATATCAGGGACAATGTCAAATTGTTCAAATGCCCATAGCGTTCCATTTCGTCCAAATCCGCATTGAATTTCATCAAGTACCAATAGGGTACCTGTGTAGTCGCATTTTTTTCTGAGTACCTGCATCCATTCCTTTTCAGGCACTATTACACCGGCTTCTGCCTGGATGGTTTCAGCAACGACGCAGGCAGTTTTTTCGGTAATATTTTCAAGACTTTCAAATGAATTGAATGTAAGGTGCCATATATCCGGCAAAAGAGGCCTGAATGCATTTCGCCAATATTCGCTTCCCATAATGCTTAAAGCTCCCTGAGTACTTCCGTGATAGCTATTGTTGAAAGCTGCAATTTGAGTTCTCCCTGTAAACCTCTTGGCCAATTTCATGGCTCCTTCAGTAGCTTCGGTGCCTGAAGCCGTGAAATAAACTGAATTGAGCGTTTCCGGAAGGTAGTCAGTAAGTAATTTTGCATAACGCGTCTGCGGATTCAAGATTAATTCCCCATTAACCATTACATGGAGGTACTCGTTGATCTGTTTATTGATAGCCCCAATAACTTTCTTATTGCCATGACCAACATTGCATACGCTGATCCCACCTATAAGATCGAGATATGATTTATTATTGATATCATACAATCTGGTTCCTTCTGCCCTGATAATTTCTAGCGCTAAAGGAGCTGGAGAAGTCTGAGCTACATGCTGTAAAAATATCTGCCGGTTGGTCAAAATGTATTTTTGAAATTAAGAAATGAATGGTAGCCAATTTTCATGATTATATAACAGCAATAAATTTTCTATATCTTACGAAATTAAGGCACAAATTCATGAGGTCTACCTTTTCCATGAATATTTCTATTCAACTGCTTGTAAGTTATATAACCTGGCTAAATCATTACGATCTTTGTTTTATTTTAGAAACATTCAGCCTGAAGGGAAAGATTGATTTCATCATATGTTATTAAGAATCTGTGAATCCTCATCAAATAATAAAATAAGAATATATGTCTTTCATTATCAAAGTCAAAGGAATTGAGCCAAAATTTGGCAATAATTGTTATATCGCCCCTAATGCTTCAGTTGCCGGCGATGTAATCATGGGTAACGACTGCAGTATCTGGTTTAATGCAGTAATACGTGGTGATGTGAACATCATACGAATGGGACAAAAAGTAAATGTCCAGGACGGGGCCATTATTCACTGTACTTATCTAAAAGCGGGGACATTCATCGGAAATAATGTGAGTATCGGACACAATGCAATCGTACACGGATGCGTTATAGAAGATAATGTACTTGTAGGTATGGGTTCCATAGTAATGGATCATTCAAAAATAGGGAGCAACAGCATTATCGCAGCCGGCGCCGTAGTACTTGAAAACACAGTTGTGGAACCAGGATCAATATATGCAGGAATCCCGGCCAAAAAAATTAAGAACATCCCCCAGGAATTGATAAAAGGAGAAATAAACAGAATTGCCGATAATTATGTTATGTATGCAGAATGGTTTAAGACATGAAGAAAAAATCCCCTGCTTATTAACATTGAATTTTTTAATGGCCGTTTTATTGAATTCATAACATGAGTTTGATGAAAAGGGCAAATAATTTGCATGTTAATAAAGACTAATGAAGAAGATTTTTTTCGCTTCGTTTTGTGTTTGGATAATTTCGGGATGTTTGATTTTTAAGAAAAAGGAAAAATATGAATGCCCTACAAATGGTAAGAATATTGGAGCGGAAAGAATTTTATCTGGAGATAAGGCTGCAATAAAGGCGGCAAGAAAAGCAAGAAAGTTTGAATATTAAGAAAGAGATATTACAAAACACCTATTTATATTTTCAAAACTAACCCTATGTGCTATCATTTAAAAACAAGTTTTGGCGGAACAGAAGCAGTTATAGACGATAATTGCGGAGTTTCAAAATTTTACTCAATTGCGGATATTCTGTCTGACGGCCTGAAAGTCAAGTTTATCAACAAGGTAGATGATGCTGAGACTCTGGATTGGGACTTCAAGTATAAAGACCATTTCCTGACATTGCATTATAAACTTTTCAACGGGGTGTCCATTTTGCCTCATAAAACGAAAGGCATCGCCCAGGAAAACAAAGCTGTCCGCGAAGTGGCTAAATTCCTGGAAAAAAATGTTTATTAAATTTTTATTTTAGGAAGGAGTTTAGATTCGTTCTCAATAATATTAAGATTCGTTTCCGTATATAAATAAATCTACGTCGCCCATTTATTTTCATCTATAGAACCCAGAATATTCAAATAACTGATATATCGGTCTTCAGCAATTTTTCCTTCTGCTACTGATTTTTTCACAGCACATCCCGGCTCATCTATGTGTATGCAATTATTAAACCGGCAATTAGTAATCAACGCTTTCATTTCAGGAAAGTAATGCGATAATTCATTTTTTTCAATATCCAATAAGGCAAATTCCCTTAAGCCCGGGGTATCAATAATTTTACCTCCACCTGGTAAATCAAACATTTCTGCAAAAGTTGTAGTATGCAATCCTTTCCCGCTCCACCCGCTTACATCCTGTGTTTTTAAAGAAAGTTCAGGAAAAACGAGATTAATGAAAGTGGATTTTCCAACCCCGGAATGGCCGCTTAATAATGTTGTTTTATTTTTAAGTAAACTCCTAACGTCTTCTACACCCGTTAAGTCTTCAAGACTCATGATCAATACAGTGTAACTGTTTTTCTCATAGATGCTCCTGAGATGTTCCAGTTTTTCAAGGTCTTTTTGTTTATATAAATCACTTTTGTTAAAAACAATAATTGCCGGCACATGATATGCCTCAGAAGCTACAAGGAACCTGTCGATAAACCCTTGTGACGTTTTAGGATCTTTCAGCGTAGCAAATAAAATACTCTGATCAAGATTCGAAGCAATTATGTGATGCTGATACTTATTATGCGGTGATTGCCTGGTTATATAATTCTTCCTTGGANNGATTTTTCCTGAATATCCTCCACTTCAATTTGAACCTCGTCACCTACCGCAACCGGGTTAGTAGAAGAAATATCTTCAATCTTAAATTTTCCTTTTATCCTGGCGTTAAGAATTTCTCCGTTTTCAGTTTTAACTAAATACCAGCTTCCGGTGGATTTATAAACAAGGGCATTCATGAATGCAAGTTAGCAAGTTTGCAGACAGATTTTCTCAAATTCAAAGACGCTTCCGATAATTGCTACTTAGAAAAATTAAGGAATTGAAAAAACCCCATTCTAAAAAAGCATATTTCTTAGGGAAATTTTCTAAAAACCGTAAATCGTAAGAGTATTTCTAAGAATAGGAAAGCCATTGCCGCGAAAACGAGGGGATAAAATTTTTCAGTAAACCGGTGAAAAGAAGTTATTTCAACCTTTGATTTTTCGAGTTGGTCAATTTCATTATAGATTTTCTCAAGGCTTTTGTTATCTGTTGCCCTGAAATATTTTCCACCTGTTTGATCGGCTATATTTTTCAGCAGCTTTTCATCAATCGCAACTTTTTCATTCTGCATAACAATACCCAAAGGCGTACTTACGGGAGTTGGTGCATAGCCATCTGTACCTACTCCAATTGTATATACTTTCACTTTGAAAGTTTTTGCTATTTCCATTGCAGTTGATGGGTCAATTAGCCCACCATTGTTAATCCCGTCAGTTAAAAGAATTATGACTTTACTTTTGGCTTTGCTGCTTCTTAGCCTGTCCACGCTTGTAGCTAACCCCGAACCAATAGCCGTTCCATCTTCAAGAAGTCCATTCCTGATCTGTTCTATCTGGTTGATCAAAACAGCATGATCTGTAGTTAGCGGGCACTGGGTAAAGCTTTCCCCTGAAAAAATAACAATCCCAATTCTGTCATCAGGCCTGCCATTCACAAAGTTTTCTGCCACTTTCTTTGCAGCCTCCATTCTGTTTGGAGTAAAGTCCTGGGCAGTCATACTACCGCTCACATCAATACACAATATAATATCTATTCCCTCTCCTTCAGATCTTTGTTCATCATATTTCACCTGTGGCCTGGCCATGGCAGTTATCATACAACTTAAAGCTAACAGCCTTAAAATAAAAGGTACATTTTTAAAGGTATTTTTCCAGGAACGGATTCTGGCCAAACCTTTAGTAGATGAAATTCCAATTGTTGCAGTTCGCCTTTTTTTCTTAGAAATATTCCAATAAATAAGTAGTGGAATAAACGCAAACAATATAAAAAAAAGCGGTTGCCCAAAGGTAATATTGTTAAAATAGTCAAATAGCACTTTCTGATTTCTTATTAAGATTAATATTTATTTCCTTAATCAGGTCCCGTGTTTGTTCAAGGGATTTTTCACTCTCATTCTTAGGAGGAATATATTTAGCAAATTTTACGGCGTTACTCATCCGAAGGCAATTGGCAAATGCGGAAAGACTTTCTTTGTTGAGGCCATAATCNNCATCAGTATTTCATCTGAAGTGAGTTGCATTTTAAACGTTTTAGTCCTTCTTGAAAGAAATCGCTTAAAAATTTCATTAAGCCGTATATGAAATTGCTTTTGTTTATTGTTTACCGGCAATTGTTCCTCAGACAGTTCCGAAAGTAATTTCATAGCCTCATCATATGGCGAAAGTTTAGAAGTAAAAATTCCCTGGTCCTCTTTTTTCTTCCGGAAAAATTTGATAAGAAACCTGATCCAGAGTAGAAGTAAAATGAGTGCNNGGAGTGCCACACCTAAGAGGGGCCACCACCACCAGGGCCATTGCTTCCTTACTTCGATTATTGATTTTATGTCGTGAAATGTGGCCACACTATCCATCGGCGAAAATGAAACCAGTATGGGAATTGAATCAGTGACTATAGTAAATGCACTATCGTCCTGCTGAGTTTCAAAATTTAAAGCTAAGGAAGGAATAACCTTTCGCCCTGAATCAAAACAAGTAAGAGAAATATCCTGATTAAAATATAAATTTCCATTGGAGAAAGCCGAATCAATTTTATTAAACTTTACCAGTCTAAAATTACCAAGAGAATCAGGCAAGGTAAACCATGTTAGCCTGTAAGTATTATCGGGCATCGATACAGCCACCCTATACTCAAGGTGCTCCCCAATCAGGATACTATTTTTATCAACAGAAGATTTAACGACTGGCTGCTGGGCATGAACATTTTGGACCACAATAATAAAAGCTAATGGAAATAATATACCAACGATCCTCTTATGATAAACGCTCTTCTTCAATTGCTATTCTTTCTCTTTATTTTCTTCTTAAAAAAAACTTTTGTAAGATCTTGACATAATCTTCATCTGTCCGTAAATGCAAAAGATCGGCTCCTGATTTATTAAAAATATTTTTACACTTTTCAGTTTGTTTCAAAAAATTCTGCTGAAAATCATGCCGCACAAGGACATCGGATGTGTCGAGCCATTGAACATTACCCGTTTCAAGGTCCTCCACTTCCAGCAATCCGGCGTTGGGGAGCTGCATATCCATCTTATCATATATTTTCAATCCAATTACATCATGCCTGCTTCCAATCACCCGCAGTTTATCGTCATAATTTTCATCGATGAAGTCACTCATGATGAAGGCAATGCTCCTATGCCGGTTTGNNCGGTTTGACCTGGAAAATAATTTTAAAGCTTCATTTATATTTGTTCCTGTTCGTTTAGGCTGTGCTGTTAATAGTTCTCTGACAATATATAGCGCATGCTGCTTACCTTTTTTTGGCGGGATATATTTTTCAATTTTGTCGCTGAAAAAGATTACGCCTACCTTATCGTCGTTGTTTATTGCGCTGAAAGTAAGCACTGCGCCTATTTCTGTAATCAAATTTCTTTTGGTGCTGTGCAAAGTACCAAACAAAGCGCTGGCACTCACATCTACCATCAAAATAACGGTTAATTCTCTTTCTTCTTCAAATACTTTGGTAAACGGATGAGCATAACGGGCGCTTACATTCCAATCAATAAATCTTACATCATCTCCATGATAATATTCTCGTACTTCCCTAAAACTCATTCCCTTACCCTTAAATGCAGAATGATACTCACCTGTAAAAAGATGCGTAGTAATTTTTTTACTGATGATCTCCAGTTCCCTGACTTTTTTTACTATTTCTGCTGTGGTGAGCATTTTATTTAATACTTGTTACTGGATTTATATTTGGAGTTAAAATGCAATGTTTATTTAATAGCCGATTTAAATAAACAAGTCTTATTTGATTTAATTTATTTCTGGTAGATGCAGATTTCTTAAGGAACATTAACCACTTTCAATATCTCTGATATGATCATTTCCACATCCACATTTTCTGCTTCTGCTTCATAAGTCAGGCCAATGCGATGTCTTAGAACATCCTTACAAATATTCCTTACATCCTCAGGTATCACATAGCCGCGCTTATTTAAATAGGCATATGCTTTTGATGCAAGTGCCATATTAATACTTGCTCTGGGTGAACCTCCATATGAAATCAAAGGTTTTAGTTTTGTAAGATTAAAAGTATCCGGAAAACGGCTTGCAAATACAATATCAATAATATACTGCTCCACTTTTTCATCCATATATACCTGTCGCACCAGTTCCCGGGCATTGAGTACTTCGTGTGCTGATACCACAGAATTAAGCGCAGGTTGTTTCAACCCCTGAACATTTTGTCTGATTATTGCCTGTTCTTCTGTTTTGCTTGGATAATCGATAACTACCTTCAGCATGAAGCGGTCAACCTGCGCCTCCGGCAAAGGATATGTTCCTTCCTGTTCAATCGGGTTTTGGGTTGCTAACACCAAAAATGGCTCCTCTAACGGGTAGGAATGATTTCCAATAGTAACCTGCCTTTCTTGCATCGCTTCCAGCAATGCACTTTGTACCTTGGCTGGAGCCCTGTTTATTTCATCAGCCAAAACAAAATTGGCAAAAATGGGTCCTTTACGAACCATGAATTCATTTTTTTGCTGGTTGTAAATCATTGTACCCACAACATCTGCAGGAAGAAGATCCGGCGTAAACTGAATGCGGCTAAACTGGGCATTAATAGTGGGANNCAAGTCCGGGTACTCCTTCCAGCAAGATATGTCCACTGCTTAACAGGCCGATTAAAAGTCTCTCTACCATATGGTTCTGACCAATGATCACTTTGCCAATTTCAGCATGAATTCTGTCAACTAATGAAGCTGAATAATTAATTTTTTCATTCAGTAAACGGATATCTTCTGCGGTCTGTAACATTTGATTAAAATAAAGTATTAGGTAAAAAAGCCAAAGGGCTGCAATTTACAAACAACTACCACAACAAAAACGATGCTAATAATTTGCATCGGGAAAAACTATGTTAAATTTGAAATATAAAAATATATAGTTATGGTAGATCAACAATTGATTACATCAAGCAACCAGCTTGAAGGATATAAAATAACGAAGCATTTAGGGGTAGTTCGCGGAATAACAGTAAGATCACGCAGCCTCTTTGGAAATATAGCAGGCGGATTGCAGACATTAATGGGTGGCACCATTTCTATTTATGTAGATCTTTGCGAAAAAACAAGAGAGGAAGCCTACCAGCATATGATTCAACATGCCAATGAAAGAGGCGCCAATGCTATCATTAATATGCGCTATGATGCTAACGATGTAATGAATGGTGTTACTGAAGTACTTTGTTACGGTACAGCAGTACAGGTGGTAAATATCTGAAAAAGCTTAAATTTCTTGGCTCGTTTTTCCAACA
>PKYU01000367.1 GCA_003132765.1 Chitinophagaceae bacterium
AAAACTTACAAATAAGCCCTCTAATAAGTATTAACAAAAGGCTGGAATAAATGTTTGTTCCAATCGGGAGTTCGCGATTAGAACAAGAGAAGACCGGCTATTTCCCTAGCTCTTGAGTAATAAGATATATTTTACCATTTGCTCAGCATCAGCTTCGCTTAAATCAGGGTGGGGCGTCATGGGAACTGTTCCCCAAACTCCTGATCCACCTGCAAGGATCTTATGTGCGAGGTGAGTTACTGCAGTATCATTGCCTGCGTATTTATTAGCAACATCTTTGTATGCAGGTCCGATTAGCTTTTCACTAATTTTATGACATGTAAGACAATTTGATTTAGCAACGAGGGCCAATCCCTTTTGATAATCAGGGTTGGCAGAAAGGTCGTTAGCTGGAGCCGCTGCTGTTGTCGCACTAGTTGTGTCAGTAGTTGCTGAAGCGTTGGTTTGATTATTATTGCTTCCACATGCTGCAAGAAACAAAAGAAAGAAGCCAATTGCAAAATATTTCTTCATTAGTATAGGTTTTATATTTTAGATTTAAGAAGAGGAATACGAAGGTATTACAATCAGGTATTAGAAAAATGATTTCTTTTTTAAATTTGTTGTTTTTTTATCCAAACAACTTATTGAACTGGATTTCACTATATTTCCAATATCTACAAAAATCTTCACCCCAGGTTCTCGTTATATATTATCTTAATATTAATCAGGTCAAATACCATGAGTTTAAATTTTTTTCTTCCCGGTTGATTAACTTTACTGATAGTTTAATAATTCGTAAATGAATTCTTTTTTTAGAAAATTACCGCTTCCGCTGAAATTAATTCTTGTTGGAATAGTTCCTTTTTTGTTTTTATTGTATTTATCCGGCCAATTATATAATGAAAAAAAACAAAAGGTAAAACTAATTGAAGGTTATATTGAGCATATACATGAGGCTGGAAGAATTGCAAAACTTATTAATGAACTTGAAACCGAACGAAAATTCAGTTATGAATATGCATTAAAAAAAGATGGATATGGTCGGATGATTTTGCAACGCACTCATACAGACTCTGCAATAAGGGTTTTGAAAAAAAGTAAAGACCCTAATATAGCAGATTTTCCACAATACACATTCATCAATTCGCTTTCTTCTATACGATATAAGTTAGATACTTCATCCGATTACCCTGCCAGTACAATAATGAAATATTATACTCATGCAATTTTCAGGTTAAATACTCTAAATCAAACTGCAGCTTCAAGTAGTATTTATCTGAAACCGGTATTCCAGGATATGATTGCTCAAAAAACACTGTTTGAAATGGTCACTTACCTTGGCATAATCAGCACGAATATCTATAACGTACTTTATACAAGGCAAAATGAACCAGAAACGCTTGCGTCTTCGCAGGAATTATACAGCGTGTTTAAATCCTATGAGACTGAATTTTTATTAAAGGCTTCTCCCGCTTCCATTAAATTATTTAATCAACAATTGAAGACTACAGCCCTTAATCCNNTCCTCATTTGATAGTTCCTATACCGCAGAAGGATGGTGGAATATTTCTTCAATTGGAAAGGATGTTTTGAAAAAGCAGCAATGGGATCTTTGGTTGAAAGTTGAATCGGGCATGAATCAGATCTACCAGGATGAAATAGAATCAAAAAACAGAACACTTATTTTACTTCTTGCAGCAATTATTTTAGTTACAAGCGTTGTTGCATATTCAATTCGGGTAATTAGCCAAATCCTGCATGAATTAAAGGTCGCTTCCTTGAAAATTTCTGCTGGCGGTACAGGAATTGAATTTCATGATATGCCAAGGGATGTAATGGGTACACTTGCACAATCTGTACTGGAAATAGACAAGAATAATATACAATTGGCACATGCTGCGAGTGCAATTGGCAGCGGGGATTTTGATGTTATTGTAAAGCCAAGAAGTAAAGAAGACTTGCTGGGCAATTCTATCATTAAGATGAAATCCNNGAAAAAGACAAGGTACAGCTGGAAACTCTTGAACTCATGCATAGGAAGGATGATTTCTTAAGTATTGCCAGTCATGAGTTAAAAACTCCTGTTACTTCACTGAAAGCGTATACGCAACTCCTCCAGCTTTATTTTAAAGAAAATCCAGACAATAAGAGAGATCTGATGATTTCCAAAATGGATAACCAGGTTGATAAACTGACTTCACTAATAAACGATCTGCTGGACACTTCCAAAATGCAACATGGTGTTTTGGTTTATCATAAAGATTTATTTCAATTTAATGAAGTTATAAGAAAGGTTGTTGATGAATTGCAGTTAATTACTCCAACTCACCAAATAATAATTGAAGGAAACGAGCCTATAAAATTGTTTGCGAACAGAGAACGGATAGAACAAGTTTTGAATAATCTGATTAACAATGCAATTAAATATTGTCCGGATAGCAAAAGAATAATTGTAAATCTGAAAAGTAACGGACCAATGGCGATTTGTTCAGTAAAGGATTTTGGAAACGGGATTTCCAAAGAGCAACAAAATAAAATTTTTGAACGCTTTTACAGGGTTACCGGACATAATCTACACACCTACCCAGGGCTTGGGCTTGGGCTTTTTATTGCGAAGGAAATTATAGAAGGGCATTATGGCAAATTATGTGTCGAAAGTGAGGTTGGAAAAGGTAGCATATTTAGTTTCGGATTACCGATTGCTAAATTAAGGACGACATAGCTACCTGGGAATTTTAATATTCTATTTGTAATTTATCAACTTAGTATCTGCCCTGATTTCTTTGTAGATTCTAAACCTAAGCACCCATCTCTGGCAAATTGCCAAATACCATTTTTCCCAATTTATAAAAAAAGAATATTCTAAAATCTGAAAATTTACATTAATCTATATTTCCAATGGCCGCAGTCCATCCTTTTTAAGCTTTTTGTTCAAATTCTCTACCTCAACTGTTTTTAATTTGATCCATTTTTCTTCAAGTTTTTTCATTAACTCCTGATTTCTCGTTCCAGCATTGACAGATTGCGGCGTGGGAGCCATATCGGATTCTTGCAAAGAATTAAATAAGGATGCAAATGCATCATATACTTCATTGAAATTTTCAATTCTACCTTCTGAATTTGCATTGCCAATATTGGTAATTTTTCTATCCAGTTGAATTAATGAGTCAGCTAATTCTCCATTTACACTGATCTGCAAGTTTAAAATTTGCTGATGCAGACTTACTGTTTCATTGGATATTTTTGTAATTTCTTTCCTTCCCTCATAACATATCATAGATAAATCATGCTGTTCTTGTAATTCTTCTTTTGATGTCTCCACCCTAGGATCCATTTTTATAGTTAACGGTTGCGAAAGCGTAACTCCATTTGCAGTTAATTTTAAAATATAATTTCCTGGCATAACCCAAGGTGAAGTAGGTGAGGGAGCAGTATTCTTATAGATAGCTGACATAGGATATGTAGCAGGAAGATTCAAAGGCGTGTAGTGCATATCCCATAAAAAGCGGTGAGAGCCGGCATTTGTTGATAAGATTTGCTGTGGGCGAATCCAATAAAGAGGAATGTCAACGTCAGGAATTTTATACAAAGTATCATTGCTGCTGTAATGCCTGACCAGGTTTCCTTGAGTATCGAATATGTCAAGTGTGACTTCGCCTGGTGTTTTTTCTTTTAAATAATAATCAATAATAGCTCCATCAGGAGGATTTTGACCTGCAGGTTCATCTGGTGGGAAGGGGGTATCTGTATTAGCATCCCATCTCACCCTGTAGGGTAGCCCGGGTTTAAATAACATATTCTGGCTGCCGGCCCTATCGTCTATTTGGCGCAGTGATGATATATCATCCAGTATCCAGAAGCCTCTCCCATGGGTGGCAACTATAAGATCATTATCCTTAATTATTAAATCCCGGACAGAAGTTGCCGGCATATTTAACCGGAGTGATTGCCAGTANNCAATCCTTTTTTCTTTGGATCCTCACGCACAGCATTTATTGGGTCATCTGGTAATCCATTTACAATTTTACTCCAGCTTTTTCCTCCGTTATTCGTTTTATAAATGTATGGGTGCATATCATCACAGCGAATTCGGTTTATAGTGGCATAGGCTGTATTTGAATTGAAATGACCCGCATCCATTATGGAAACCTTGCTCCAGGAAGTTAATTCCGGCGGAGTTACATTTTTCCAGATTTTACCCCCATCGGTTGTAAAATGTATTAATCCATCATCGGTTCCTGCCCAAATCCTATTTATATCAATCGGTGAGGGGGCAATAGTATAAATTACCCCGCGGCGCTTTATCTTACTTCTTGCCTGATCTTCATAAATGCCAAGGCTTGGCGGCATTTCTTTCACTAACATTTCTGAATCTCTTGATAAATCGGGGCTGATGGTTTGCCAGCTGTTTCCGCCATTTTGCGTCTTAAACAAAAAATTGCCGGCAAAATACATGGTCTTTGGATCAATTGGGGAAAATAAAATAGGAGCAGTTCGCACAAAACGATAATGTCCTTTTCCATTAAGTTCAGGGGAAACATTTTGAACCTGGCCTGTGATTTTATTATACCGAGATATTTTCCCTCCATATACTATATCAGGATTTAAGGGATCAGAGGCAACGTATCCATATTCCTCTGCCCCCACAGGGTGCCATTCCCTAATGGTTATTTGACCATTATTTCCTCTTGAAGAAATACCCACTGAACCACTTTCCTGCTGACCACTGTAAACATTATATGGGAAACCATTATCTGCACTAACATGATATAACTGTGCAGAAGGTTGATTGTACCAGGAACTCCATGTTTCACCACCATTTACTGTAATAATAGCGCCCTGATCGCCTGTAACAAGCAAGATTTTTGTATCAACCGGATTGATCCACATATTTTGATAATCATCGCCACCTGGGGCACCGCGGATTCCTTTCCAGTTCCTGCCACCATCAACGGACTTCCAAACGACAATGCTTGTACTATAAACTATTGCCGGATTTTTTGGGTCTACTCTAACTACGGGTACATCTCCTCCCCCTATTCTTGCCTCTGGTCGGCCATCATCAGAAATCCTTTCCCAGTCTTCACCCCCGTCATTTGATCGGTATATTCCCATACCTTTTCCGGAGCCATAGGGATTCTCCTCTGTAGTGCCTATAGCTACATAAATGATATTTGATGATGAAGGAGCAATTGCTATATGTGCCTGAACCATATTACCAGGTAAGCCTTTTGATAATTTCCTCCAGGTATTTCCCCCATCTGTAGATTTAAAAATGCCACCATTTGTTCCTGCCCCTTCACCATTTTCCCAGGGCCATTCTCTTGATTGCCATAGCGTCGCGAAAAGTGTTTGCGTATTATTTGGATCAATGGCAATGTCGTCCCCACCTGTATTTTCGTCTATGAAAAGAATTTTATCAAATGTTTTGCCGCCNNCATCAGATGAACGGTAAATTCCTCGTTCTTCATTCGGGCCATAAGGGTGGCCGAGCACAGCTACATAAATTTTTTCAGGATTTTCGGGGTCCACTACAATTTTTGGAATTTGTTGTCCGTCACGCAAGCCTAAATGCGTCCAGTTTTTTCCGGCATCAATAGATTTGTAAATACCATTACCGGTAGAGAGATCGGGACGGTGTAAACCTTCGCCACTTCCGACGTAA
>PKYU01000548.1 GCA_003132765.1 Chitinophagaceae bacterium
GCATTTACAGCCCCCTTTGCCCCAGATGCGCAAAGTGAGTTTCCTGAAATAAAATCTTTTGCAAGAATATCTACGGAACGTACGGCATATATCACCTATAAGGATAAGACGATTAAGGTAGAGAATATCCATCATGCTGATTCTTCATTTTTTCAATTATTTTCCTACAAACTGTTGAAGGGTAATCCATTGACTATTTTAAAAGAACCGTATTCAATTGTATTAACTAAGGAAACGGCACAGCAAATATTTGGCAAGGAACAAAATGCAATTGGTAAAGTTGTGCGGCTCGATAATCAAACGAATTATATTGTTACCGGTATTGCACAGGAAGCTCCTTCAAATTCCCATCTAAGCTATAATGCATTGCTTTCGTTTGTTACCCTCTACAAAGAGCCTGGTAATTTTATGGATTGGAACGGCGGGGAACAATACACCGCTTACTTGCAATTAAAGAATGGAGTTAATCCTGCATCGCTGGAGAAAAAGTTGCCTGCTTTTATGTGGAAACATATCAATGCGGAGTATTCCAAAGTAGGTTTCAGAACTGATGCATCTTTACAACCTCTTAAAGACATTCACCTGCATTACGGGGATAATTCAACTTCGTTGCGAACTAACATCTATGTATTCAGTATTATTGCTTTGCTTATTCTTATTATCTCTTGTGTAAATTATATTAATCTTACTACTACGCAGGCTATCACAAGATTCAGGGAAATTGGTGTAAGAAAAGTTTTGGGTGCAGGCCGTAAACAATTAATTAACCAATTTCTTATTGAATCAGTTTTGCTCACTACCATTGCATTCCTTATTGCTGTTTTGATGGTAGCACTATTAACCCCTGTTTATCAACAAATCATTGATAAGAGCTTGCCGTCTTTGAGTATAAGCACCCTCCCGGCCTTGCTGTTATTATTTATAATTATAATGATTGTTGGAATAATTGCCGGAAGCTATGTGGCTTTTTTTCTCTCCTCATTTAATGTAACGGGAATATTCAAAGCGCTTCTGCCACAAACTTCCCAAAGTATTTTTAGAAAAGGTTTGATTGTTACACAGTTTGCAATAACTATAGGATTGATGGCTTGTACTTTAGTGCTGAGCCTTCAACTAAAGTACAGCAAAAACATAAATCCAGGCTATGACAGAGATCATATTCTTGTGCTGCCTTTAGTGGGTGAAAAAACCCAGGTAACTTATCCATTGCTGCAACAGAAGCTATTACAATTGTCTTCGGTTCAGCAAGTGGCTGCACTTTCTGAAATTCCTTATGATGGTATTACCAATAATGGATTTACTCCTGAGGGTAGCAGTAAGGCAATGATTATTCATCAACTTGATGGAGATGAAAACCTGCTGAAAACATTTAATATTAAACTGGAAGCGGGTGATTTCTTTTCAAAAGATCAACCCACGCTCAGCGATGGATATGTAATAAATGAAACGCTTGCAAAAACATTAGGTTGGGAAAATCCTTTAGGAAAAACGATAAGCAGGAATGGCGTTCATAAAGTAATAGGAGTGATTAAAGATTTTCACTTTGCTTCATTACACGACAAGATAGAGCCTCTCATTATAACTAACAAGCCATGGGGAAATCACTATTCATACCTCGCAATAAAATATCAAACTAAGGATATCGCAGCCTTCATGAATCACGTGAAACAAGACTGGAAAAATACTCTATCTGATGCTCCGTTTGATTATTGGTTTTTGGATGATGCCTTTAATGCAATTTATAAAAATGAAGAAAGGTTCAGGCAGATTTTCATATACTTTTCGGCATTATCAATAATTCTTTCGTTAGCCGGCGTGTTTGGAATGATTACACTCTTTATAAAGCAACGCACAAAGGAATTTGGCATCAGGAAAGTATTGGGTGCAGGTATTGCTGATATTATAAGACTCACTGCCGGTGATTTTCTTTGGCTGATTGTTTTAGCAACTGCAATAGCCACGCCTCCTGCATGGTACTGGCTGAATAAGTGGTTACAAAATTTTGCTTATCGAATAGAAGTAAGTTGGTGGGTTTTTGCTGTTTGCGGCCTAACGATTTTAATTGTCACTATTTCAACAATTAGTTTCCAGGCAATAAAAGCAGCAGTTGCAAATCCTGTGAAAAGTTTAAGGACAGAATAAAATTATAATCATGTTTAAAAACTATTTCAAAACGGGCCTTCGTAATTTAACCCGAAACAGGAATTACACAATCATTAATGTTGCGGGCCTTGCAATTGGCATAGCAGTTTGTATGATAATATTTATTATTATTCAATTTCATACAGGCTTTGATAATTTTCATGCCAATAAAGACCGGATTTTCCGAATGCTTACAGAGTACCATCATGCAGATAGCAAAGACGTATTTTATGGAAAAGGGGTTCCGCCAGGATTCCCAACTGCTATAAAAACATCTTTTTCACAGGTAGAAAATGTGGCTCCTGTTTTAGCGGATCATGATGATCAAGTAGCAGTGTTAAACACCGATAATAAAACAGATAAACTATTTAAAGAAGACAAAGGCTTTTTTTATGCTGATCCTGCTTTTTTTAAGATATTCAACTATCCTTTACTTGCAGGATCCTATGAAAGTTTAAAAGATCCAAACAATGTTCTACTAACAAAACAAACTGCAGAAAAATATTATGGCGATTGGAAAAATGCTATTGGCAAAACATTTAAAATAAATAATACAGATGTTGTTAAAGTTTCGGGAATACTTGCGACAATATCAGCTAACACTCAGTTTCAGATCAAGGCAGTTGTATCATTTGGTACAGGTTTTACAAAAGACATTGCAAAGTCTACTGATTACGATGGCACGAATGGTGATTTCGGTTGCTTTATTTTATTAAAGCCTGGCGCTTCTTATATCAGGTTAAGCAACCAGTTAAAAGCATATTCCAAAAAAGTAAAATCCGCAGGTAATAATGATGTTGAAATAATTCAATCACTGCAGGACATACATTTTGATACACAGGCCGGAGATTTCAGCAATCAAACAATCAGTCATAAAATGATTGATATTTTATGGTTAATCGCTGCATTTATTTTATTGATCGCATGTGTAAATTTTATTAATCTTTCAACCGCACAGGCAGTAAACCGTGCAAAAGAAGTAGGTGTAAGAAAAGTATTGGGCAGTAATAAATGGCAGTTGCAATTACAGTTTATTGTTGAAACTTTTTTGATTGTACTATCATCAATAATATTTTCTTTAATCATTGCGTGGTTCACCTTGCCAAACATCAACAGAATACTGAAACTCCCATTAAGCAACAGCATTAGTAATGTATGGGTTATTGCAGCGTTTCTTTCAATTATTAGCATTGGTGTCACACTGTTAGCAGGATTTTATCCGTCAATCGTTTTATCCCGTTTTAGCCCTATAGCTGCTTTAAAAAGCAAGCTGGCCGCAAAAAGCAACAAAGGAATTTCGTTGCGCAGGGGTTTGGTGGTATTTCAATTTATTATAGCGCAAACATTAATCATCGGCACTTTGATCATTGTAATGCAGATGAATTTTTTTACTAATCAACCATTGGGATTTGACAAAGATGCGATCGTAAATATCCCGGTTCCTACAGACAGTTTGGACAATACGAAACTCACCTATCTTAAACAACAGCTAAAAAATGTGAACGGAATTCAAAGCGTCAGCTTTAGTTCCAACACCCCTGTTGAAGACAATATTGATAACTGGAGTATTTTCAGCTTTGATCATTCACCAAAGAAGGTAGATTTTTATTCGATATTTAAGTCGGCAGATAATGATTACTTGCCCACTTATAAATTACCGCTGATCGCCGGAAGAAATATGGTAGCTTCTGACACTATGAGAGAGTTTTTGGTAAATGAAATGTTGTTAAACAATTTAGGAATTACCGACCCTCAAAAAGCGTTGAATAAAGAAATTAAATTCAGCGATAAATACAAAGGAANNTCAGGGATGCGTTGGCGCCGATGTTTATTACCACCATGAGAACTAACTATAACCAGGCATCTGTAAAGCTTGCCACAAAAGATGCAGCGCTTTTATTGAAAGCAGTTGAAAAAATTTGGAACACAACCTTTCCTGATTTTGTGTTTGAATATAAATTTTTAGACGATAAAGTTGCAGGATTTTATAAACAGGAAAATCAATTGGCCTATCTATATAAGATATTTGCAGCTATCGCCATATTCCTTAGCTGTCTTGGTC
>PKYU01000243.1 GCA_003132765.1 Chitinophagaceae bacterium
CTGGATATGGAGATGCCGGTTGAAGGAGTCTTCCACAACCTGGTGATTGCAAAAATCAGTAAAGGATATGCAGGTCAGGGGCAAAAGGTGATGAATGCTATGTGGGGAGCGGGTCAAATGATGTTTAATAAAATTTTGGTACTTACCGCCTCTCCCGAAAACGGCGGTGATAAAGGAAGCAATACATTTCAGCTTTTTGAATATGAAAAATTAGCCAGAGATGTTTTTAAAAACCTGAATCCTGCTACAGACATATATTTTTCACAGGGACCGATGGATGTGCTGGATCATAGCTGCAGCAAAATGGGATTTGGCGGCAAAATGTGTATCGACGGAACCTTTAAGTTTGAAGAAGAATCAGATAGCAACTATCATTCCCCTCATCCAGAATTTTCAATCAATACTTTAAAAATTCTTCAAAATACGTTCCCGGAAATAGCAGCAATCAATTTTTCCCTAGTTAGCAAAGAAATACCGGTTTTGATAATCTCTATCAAAAAAGACAGGAAAAATCATGTGAAGCAATTGCATGAATCGTTAATGAATACTGGAGAATTAAAAGGGATTAAGGCGATTCTCTTTGTTGAGTATACGGTTGATGCAAATGATCTGACTGTGGCACTTTGGCGCTTCTGTAATAATCTTGATCCCCGGAGAGACCATAATATAATTATGAAAACTTCACGAGTAAATCCATCTGAATATTACGCCTGTATTGGTTTTGACGGAACCCTTAAGACAAAAGAATTTGATAATTTTTATCGTGATTGGCCAAATATTATAGTAGCCGACGATGCCACCATTGCGTCTGTAGACAAAAAATGGAATAACCTCGGGATAGGAGAATTTATTCCTTCTCCTTCCTTAAAATTTAGAGAACAGATGTATGGGGAAGAAGCGGTAGCTAACCAATCTCCATTTATTAAGCAAGAGGTAAAAAGTACAATCTAATGATCATCCTGACCTGATCCTTCGGGTAACTTCCAGATTTTNNTCCAGATAATAAATAACCTGAGTACTGAGTAAATTACTATTACAACAAATGCAATACTTTTTATCTCAAATTGATTTTTCTTAAAAGTATTTATAGAATTAATAGCGGAAACTAAAATTAATATTAAAAAAAAAGTCGATAAAAAAATTGCTTTTGGTAATGTTGGATTATAGATCCAGTTTTCTCTTTTGTCCTTCATAATCATAAAGTTTACTTGTTGCATAGAGTATTAGATCCTTTTTCCCATTATAAAATAAAAAACAGTGATAGTTCAAGCATTCTTTCTTGCTGATCCAGGCTAATCCTAAATATCAGTAGCTTCACCGTAAGCAACAGCAGTAGCTTCTTTCACTGCTTCACTCATTGTCGGGTGCGGATGAATTGCATTTAATATTTCATGTGCAGTGGTTTCAAGCTTTCGGGCGGTGACTACTTCTGCAATCATTTCAGTAACATTATTTCCGATCATATGGCATCCTAAAAGTTCTCCATATTTAGCATCGTAAATTATTTTTACAAAACCTTCAGTGCTGCCGGAGGCGGTGGCTTTGCCACTTGCCATAAAAGAAAATTTCCCGATTTTTAATTCAAAACCCGCCTCTCTGGCGGCTTGTTCAGTATACCCAACAGAAGCAATCTCTGGAGAGCAGTAAGTACACCCCGGTACATTATTATAATCTATATGATCCGGTTTTTTTCCTGCAAGGTGCTCTGCGGCATTTATTCCTTCTTTTGATGCTTTATGGGCAAGTGCCTGGTGAGGTGTGCAATCGCCTATGGCATATACTCCCGGAATATTTGTTTGTTGATTGGAATCAACAATTATCCGGCCTTTATCCGTTTTAATTCCCACCTGTTCCAAACCTATATTTTCAATATTTGCAGTAATACCAACCGCACTTAAAAGGATATCAGCTTCAAGAGTTACCTCGCCTGAGGGTGTTTTTACTGTGGCGTTAACTCCATCACCTTTCATTTCTACCTTAGTCACCTCGCTGCCTGTCATGATAGAGATACCTTGTTTTTTAAGGCTTTTTTCTAATTCTTTCGAAATATCCTCATCTTCCACAGGTACTATTCTCGGCAAGAATTCAACCATAGTTACCTTCGTGCCCATACTGTTATAAAAATAAGCGAACTCGGTTCCGATGGCTCCGGAACCTACTACAATCATTGATTTTGGCTGCTTAGGCAAACTCATGGCAAGACGATATTCCACTATTTTTTTCCCATCCAGTTTCAAGGCTGGTAATTCTCTCGCCCTGGCGCCGGTTGCAATAATTATATTTTTTGCTTCCATGATTTGTTTACTTCCATCGGCAGCAGTTACTTCCAGTTTGTTTGCCGATAATAATTTGCCGTTTCCCATTATTACATCAATCTTATTTTTCCTCATCAAAAACTGAACACCTTTATTCATTTTTTCAGCTATACCCCGACTGCGACTAATAATACTCTCAAAATTTTGTTTTGGCTCCTTAACCTCTATTCCATAGTTAGCGGCATGTTTTGCGTATTCATAAACCTGGGCGCTTTTGAGTAACGCCTTAGTGGGGATACATCCCCAATTAAGACATATGCCTCCCAGTGTTTCCCGTTCTACAATTACCACTTTTTTCCCCAGTTGGGAAGCTCTGATTGCCGCCGGATAGCCACCCGGACCACTCCCCAATACTATTACATCATATGTCATATTATTTTAAGATTTTAATTATTATAAGGTTATGCTAAGGAGAGCCAAAAATACTTTAGAATATGCAAAGCGCAAAAATGTGTTTTATGCAGATTTTATACTATTGTTGCTTACATTTAAGGGAATTATTATAGGGTCTTCTTTTCCTTTTTGTTTAGACATATTTAATTTACCATATTCAAGCAATGGTTCCTATATTGAGGTAGATTAATCATTTTTTTCTTCTGCCATTGTTTTCAGTGAATTGATGCTAACATTGAATTCAAATCCAATTAATACGACAAGGGAATTCAGAAATATCATGATCATTATGACCATGATACTCCCAATGGAACCATATAAAATATTATAACGGCCAAAATTACTCACAAATGCAGAAAATGCAAATGTAGCAATGATGCTCAACAATGTAGCAATAACAGTTCCCGGAGAAACAAGTTTCCATCTTTTTTTTGTAGATGGCGCATATTTATAGATGAATGCGTATGAGTAAAAGATAAGGCCTATAATAAAAAACCATTTCCCATACAAAATGAAACGCCTGATTTGCATATTCCTGATTCCCAATAAATTCAAGATATTATTTTGAATAAGCAAAAAAATCAGGCACAGCATCAGGAGGCCAAAAAGCAGTATCGTTAACTTTATTGCCTGCCACCTTTTTTTTAACCCTGTTATTCTTGTAAATCCGATATAGTCCTTATTGAACGAACGCATAAGACCTATTACACCGTTAGAAGCAAAAAACAAGGATATGAGAAATGCGAAGGATATCAGGCCGATTTTTGAACTGTCGATAAACCCATCTAGAAATTGCAAAATTCCCTGGCTATTTGTATGTGCAGGAATAATATCATTTATCAAACCATGGAGTTGGTGTTTTAAACCCTTTTTTGAGACAAAAGGCAGATTAGGTATCAAAGTAAAGATGAATAAACAGGTAGGAGGAATGGACATGATGAAATTATAAGAGATGGCAGCAGCTCTTTCCGTGAGACCTGGAACGCTAAATCCTTTTATGAAATACCTGAGTACTTCATACAATGAAATACCTTCAAATCCTGGCGGCACCCACTTCTTACTTTTCCTGATCAAAAATTTAAGAGGATGTATTTTTTTAATTATGCGTACAGGCTTTATCAAAGCTTATCTTAATGATTTATTTACAGGACGTGTTTCTCAGTAGAAGGCTAAAATAGTCATTATAAAATTATTGATTTTCCTTTTTGCTTTCTGCTAAACTGTCTAATGCTTTATGATACGTTTTAGCAAAGTTTGTATGTTCGCGAAAAGAAACTGAAAAATCCGATAATCCTCCTGAATTAGGGCGGCCTACAAAGAATAAATAATTTGTTTCAGGTGCATCCAGCACTGCATCAATTGTATTGATGGAAGGTGTATTAATTGGTCCCGGAGGTAAACCACTATGGGTATAAGTATTAAAAGGTGAAGGATAATTTAGGTATTTAAAATAAATCCTTTTGAGGCCAAAATCTTTCATTGCGAATTTGATTGTTGGATCCGCTGCGAGCTTCATACCTTTTCTAATCCTGTTGATATAAACGCTTGCAATTTTACCCTTATCTCCTTCCCGGTTGGTTTCTTCTTCAACGATTGATGCCAGTGTATAAATTTCTTTTGGAGTCAGGTGTAAATATTCAGCTTTTTTTTTCCGATTCTCATTCCAGAATTTTTTTTCCTCATTATATAATTTTTTGAGCACGTTTGGTATTGAGGTATTCCATTTATATGTATAGGTATTCGGAATCACGATAGTTAAAATAGTGTTGGTATCCACACCAAATGGAAGCAAAGAATCATTGCTATTTAGAAAATTAATTACGCTTAAAGAATCAGTTTCAAAATTATCTTCTATTTTATTCGCGAGATCTTCCCTCGTTCTGAGCTTCGTGATGATAAGGTTTACAGGAACCTGCTTTCCGGTTCTTAACATTTTGACCAGGCTTACTACACTCATGCCATTGGTAATTTTGTACTTCCCCGGCCTGATGTTTTTATCATAATGAGAATAGGATGCAACTTTGTCCAACCATAAATCACTTCCAATTATGTTTTCCTTCTTTAGGCTATCTTTTACCTGGCTGTAGGAAGCGCCGGTATGCACATAAAGAAAACTCCCTATGGGTGCCTGAATTGTTGGGCCAAAGAAATTCCAAGAAATATAAGCTGCAGC
>PKYU01000018.1 GCA_003132765.1 Chitinophagaceae bacterium
ATATTTTCGTAAACCGAGCCTTATACAATAAAATCAAACCAATGAAACATAAAAAAGGAGACGTTTGCACGATAGATACTTACCGAGTTAAGCAATGCGAAAACGAAAGAGTGGTAAGTGTCGTAAGAGTCCTTAAAACTCCAAAAAAGACGGACAAGACCGTACTGGTTCACTCACAAACTTTGCAAGCCGATATTTTGGTTTACAAGTCAGACTTGAGACAGAGCCGGTGGCAAAATATATATGCCAACTGTAAAATATAACTGTATAAGCAGCCTTATAAAGAAAAACGAATATGAAACCAGTAGCAGAGAAACAATTTTACTACCAAAAAGATAATAGTTTTTTTAAGGATGCTGAATGTACCATACCTGTAAAATTAGACGGAGTTACGGCTGAAGAATGGGCAAAAGAATATTTTGAATATACTCGTTGCGAAAGTTGCGAACACGATATTGAAGCCCATCTGATAATTCCTTTTNNAGATAACGAATAATATTTACCAACAAGCAGCCTTATAGATTTATAAAACAACCTTAAAAAAACAAATACAATGTCATACAAAAGAGAAGCAATCATAAGACTTGGCGATAGTAAAGGCAGAGCATGGTGGGAAGTAATAGAAATAGAAAACGGCAAAGAGATTAACACGTATGGCGACAGCAAACTTAACGCCTTGTTACAAACTTGCAATGAAAGAAATATAACTGTCGTGGNNAGTAGCCTTATAAAGAAAACTGAAACATGAAAAAGACCAGGAACGTCATATTAGAATTCAACAGCGAGATTTGGTATATCAAAGACGTTGAAAATAAAGATATTGACAATGTAATTGCGACAAAAATTTCTTATGACGAAGCGTGTACATATTGTGATAAACATCGTTTATCTATAATTGAAACGGTCGGAATGGAAGATGAAGATTAAAAAAGATATATGGGGACGAAACCAGCTCCATCACAGCGTACGTAATGTGGTGGATGTTGCCGGAAGGACTGGTGGTAGCGGCAGCGTGCCCGCCATATTGCAAGGGAGAGTTTGATTAAAAGCAAATTCATATACCAATAGTATTTGTATTTGTTTAATTTTAAATTGAATACGAGGGAGAGTTTAAGATAACATAGACACGAAACCGAAGTCTATGTCCATGTCTAAAATAAGCGGCTCTCCCCAAAAATATAAACGATATTTGAGCATTATGATATTATGAAACAAGAAACCATGAAAAAACAACATCCATTACAGAAATTATATGATGCTTTAGAAAAAGCGAAGGTTGAACAAGTCAAATTAATTAACAATGGAGAACTTCTGACTATTGAAGAACGAGAAGCTGTCGTTGTGGCTTGGAACGCTTTAGATGATGCTTCTTTAGCAATACACAAGGCAATACAATTAATACACGTAGCTTAATGATGATACTCAACAAAACAATAGGCGAAAAGCTATTTAAACAAGTCCAGGCACATTTTGATATGTCAACAGGACTTGATCATCAGGGTGTGCTATTGGTAGAACGTATAAATAAAAGCAGCGGTAACGTGATAAAGCAAAAAGGTTTCCTGGCTCATCACAGTGGTCAATTCAAGTTTGNNTTATAAAACCAGTCCACGAACCGCACAAAAGATTACATCATTTCCGATACCGGCTACGATTGAGTACAGTCTGGAAATGAGCCAATAACAAAAATCAATAGTCATATCGCGATATGCGATATTTATACCCGAACGGGAACACAACTTGCATTTGAACGCAAATTATGAAACTGTTATACCCGATAAGGTACAAAATCTTATAAGGCTCAAAATANNCCTCAAAATCTTTAAAATAAGAAACATATTTTGACAGGTTTCGTATAAGTCAATATATTAATATAGATTGAGCCTTATATAACCGAATATCAATATCATGCCAAAATGAACACAAACCAAAAGATATACGTAGATGACCTTTCTAAAGAAGAAGCAACCCAAACACTAAAACGTGTTGAATTGGTTGAAATGATTAAAAATTTCGACAAGATAGCTTATTCTGGAGTTAATTTTGCAAATGTATCTTATTTTACCCACGAATACGGAAGTCGTCAGGTGCAGGGTAAAAAGGTTCTACAAAAGTACGTTACGACACGTATAACAATAGGTTCTGAATACAAAAAGAAAATTCAAAAATTACTCGATAAGCAAAAAATGGATATTACTTTTGTACCCGAAAAAATGAAGGGGAAATTTTATCCTTATGGTACTCACATTCCAATTGTGGCTTCAGAACGCCAACCCGACTTTGAAATGTTAGTTTTAAACGTGGAACATCACGTTGTACCAAGTACAATTTATTTTAAAGATGGTAATGTTATTGCTTATGAAGAAGCTGTAAAACAAGATTTATTTATGCCAAGTTATTTTACTGAAAAAAATACAATCGGACAAGGACTTGTAGATGCGGATGCCGATTTTTTCTTTTTAACTTTAGGATTTGACAAAATCGTTAAGTTTAGGTTAAACGGAGTACTTTATAAAATCGTGGATTAGTCGTAAAAATCTAATCTATCGCCTTTTATAAATCTATTTGTATAACTACAAAGAGGTTGTAAATTTGTGTAGTGGAACAATTTTAACAATTCTTCTTCTGTATTGGCTGAAGATAATGGAATTATATGGTCAATATCCCATCCAAAGTAAAATGTTTTTGATTTATATTTACCATGATTTTTCCAATTCATCCAAGATTCAAATTGGTTTTCTATGTGAAATAAAAATTCTTCAAATGAACACCCCAGAATTTCANNGTCATCCATGGTTCAAATTTCTTTTCTAAGTGTGTTTTTAATTCTTCAAACGAGCAACCAATTATTTTAACAGTTTTAGAATTTTTTTTATACCCTCCCCTTTTTAAGGTCGTATTCACTGCACTTCTTGTATTTAGTGTAAGTTTATATAATTGGTCAGTTGTTCGTCTATTTTTAACATAGTTAATAGAATATTTCTTTTCACATTTTTTACATAAATTATTTCGTCCATCTTTATTAGAAGGTTGTTTTGAAAACTCTTTTATATTCTTTTCTTTATCACATTCTTTACATATCTTTATACCTTCTGTTTTTTCGTTACCTTTTCTTGTTTGTCTCCAATTTTTCAAATATATTTTAAGTTTTGGCTTTTGTCTTTTCCTGGCATTATTTGCATATATTCTTTCGCATTTTTTACATCGTTTTAAAAATCCGTTTTTAGAATTATTTTTTACACTAAATTCTTTTATAGATTTTTCAGTATTACAATCACCACATATCATTGAATTATGAGTTTTACAAAATTCTATACGTTTTATTTCGCCTTTTTCTTTACTTCCTTGTTTTTTTCTTCTTATACTGTCGCAGCTTTTACAAATAGACCTTACACCAAATTTTCCTCTCTCCTCCTTATAAAATTCGTCTAATTCTTTTTCTATATGACATTTTGTACATCCCTTTTTCATATTATATTTTATTATAAATAGACGAAAAAATTAAAAATGTGGAAACACCATCCAACAGCAGCGGAATTACAAAGAACTGGTTTTACCTACCTTTGACATTCTCATAATATTTTTAATTTTTCAGCCTTATAGATAAAACAAATCGCCATGACAAAGAAAAACATGACACACGAAATAAAAAGAGAACGACTGCTCCGCCTCTATACAATGGAGGAAATTTGTGAAATAATCGGATGGAACGACGAAAGTAATCCTGATGTGGCAAATCCTGAAATGGAAGAATTGCAGGACAAAGATTATACAGCTTGGGAACGTAAAATTCAGGATATAGCTATCATAAACGGGAACTTTGAAGAAAGCATTGAGAAAAATGAAAGGTTTGGGTTGTAATATTCTCAACAAAACAGCCTTATACAAATATGACAATATACGAAGACATAAAAAACAAAATCCTCAAAGAAGGATACAGGATTGAAAAAAGGATTTTTACCCGCTCAAATCTTGCAACAAATCATAAACTGAACCCACCTGTTACACTATACGAAGTGAACAAGGTTATAAACGAAAAAGAAAAAACAACAACCTGCGAGATTGCACATGATATTGCAATGCTTTTGAAAAAAGAATTGAATATCGAAATATTCAACGATGGAAAACAAGTTGCTGCATTGAATTTTATGCCGAAACCTGTTACAAAAGGATGTATTAGAACTTTCCATTTGTAGATAATATTTTAGTTTTGCAGCCTTATAAACCAAACCAACAACCAGCATGAAAAAACTGACCTCAAAAGAATACGATTGTGCCTTCATCGGAGCCATCATATCGGACTGCTATATGAAACAGCTTTATAAACAATACGGAAGCTATGTTGAATGTTTGGATTACATAGCGGAGACAACCCAACACTTTTGTCAGAAATTTGAAAAAGAGATGTTGGACAAGGCAACCGATTGGTGCGAAGTTGCCGAAAAACATGATGTTTGTGCATACGACGACCTTGTAATGAAAATAACAGGCGAATATCTTGCCGACAAACATAAGATAAAACTGAGAATTCCTGTATAGAAAATATTTCGGAGCCGGCAGCCTTATATAAAAATGAAAATACAATACCGAATAACCAAACCAATGAAATTTATAGATGCAAAAGGCAACGTTCTGAAGTTAAAAGACCGGGTAGAATATATTGACGACGATAACAGAACAAGAAAAGGCACAATAGTTAAAATTTCCGGCCCTGCCATATATTTCCAACAAGACCATAACAGGGTAATTGATGCGATGTTCGTTGACCGTGTTAAATTTGGCATGAGGTTAATTGTAAACGAAATTCCTGTACTAAAAACAAGGCATTTTAAAATTTGGTTAAACAATTCTTGCTTTTTTTTGTTAAAAGTAAAAGTGGCTGATAATTGGATGAGAGAAGATACTCTTAAGTTGGCCGTTGAACATGGTTTAATAGAATCAAATGCCAATACAACCAATATTGATGTTGATAGAATAGGACGAGATGATTATGCTTTTGAGGATTCCGATTTTCTTTCTCTAAAATTAGACCTTACAAAAAAGACATAATATTTTCATAATTTCAGCCTTATAATCCCACAAACCAAAACAACCAAACCAAATGAATACAACCGAAACCAAACCTCTCGCAACACCTTTTACGGATAATCCTTGTCCGATCGAGCAAATTCAGAACAGCAGAATATATAGGCTGAAGGAAAAATTGGAAAGTGGCGAAAAGTTAACCCGTGAGGATAAGGACTATATTTTCTCTCAAACCTGCAACAACAATTTTGTCGGCAAACGTGCCGTGCCGCTCGGAGGATGGAAAATCGACTTTTCAACCATAATGAAAATGTTTTTTGTGGAATTTGACCACGGACATATCCAAAAGTATTATGCTCCAGATAAAATGGGNNGGAATTCGCAGAATTGTTGAAGTGGTGGAATAAAACAGGAATCGAGCCTTATAGAGAAAACAAGCAAAACCAACCAAAACCATGAACAACATACTGATAATCGAAGTCATAGAAAACAAAAAAGTTGTAGATATAATAAACCTGAGCGATTATGGCTCAGGAGCAAGGTCGATTGGCAAGGATATTATAAAGAGGCATCTCAAGCAAGGTCAAACCATGAGAGAAACCGATAAAATGCCAAAAGTGCAGCCAGTGGTTGCACAAAATCAAACAGCATAACAATATTGGGGATGCGGGGTTGAAATAGGCGGAGCGGCTTAAGTCATTGTTTGTCCGCTCCGCTTTTTTTTAAACCGAATATTTCATAATTTTGAGCCTTATGATATTATAACAAATCCAAAGGCACATGAAAATCCGAAGATACAATTCACTCGAAGCAATCCAAAAGGAAGCAGCAAAGATAAAAATCGAACTGTTTGAAACAAATGTATCTTATTCGTACAGGATTTTCAAAGACAGGCAAACGACATTCCTGCATATATTTTACAAATAACAGCCTTATAAAGATATGAAAGACAAAACAATTTACAAGTTTATTTACTTCAATATTTCTACCGATACAACCGGCTCCGTTTATTGTGCGAAGAATAAAACCGTAGCACAAGCTAAAAAAGACTGCAAATCATGGTGCAAGGAATACGGATTTACAAAAATGAGATTAGGACAAAAATTTTCATAATTTTGAGCCTTATAACTTTATAAATATAAAATATGGAAAAGACAATAAAAAAACTGACAACCCGTGAAAAAAAAGTCGCAATGGCAATCAAAAAAGCCAAAAAACGATTACACGAAATCATAACCACCGAAGGAAGTTTGAACGACCAACAAGATGAATTAGAATTCGTTGAAAGCGAACTGGACGAAATCTTGTTCCAAATGGTCGGACTTGGCAAAATATAAACCGAAACCGAGCCTTATCATATAAATTACAATCAAACACCCAAACCAAAATGGTAACAGTATTAGATTACAACAGCGGCAAAGTATTCATCTATGACGACCCGAAAGATTGCGACGTTGAAGACATGATAACAAAAAAAGGACATCAATTGAGCAATTGCGAGTGGATGCAAAGCGAATTTGAAACAATCCAGGACGAAAGGAAAAAGTAAATTNGAGCCTTATACATCCATACCAAAAAAACCGAAACCATGATACTCGAATTAAAAGAAAACCGCCTAATCGTTAAAAGAGAACCAACCGATAGGAAATACTACGGCAACGCAAACGGAGCCGGCGAAAGCAACCTGCTCCATGCCATCAAAAACGAACTCAATAAACAAGGTTACGATCTCATTAAGAAAAGAATGTACAAAGACGGGCATCTTGTCGACGACCTCCAGCAATATCTCAGGACACGAAAGAAAGGGACAGGAAAAGCCGACATCTACATATACTCAGGATTTTGGAATATAAGAGGGGCAAATGATGATTTTAATAATGGAGAAGTGATTTTGAATGTGGAACGTAATGTGTNNAGCCTTATAAAGAAAAACGATATGACAAACTATAATCTGCCAACCAAAAAGATTGACACCTACCCTGCAAATCAAGGCAACGAAATAACCAAAGAATATTATAATATGTTGGTGGGCGAAATTAATAGAGGAACAATATCTAAAGCTGTATGCCGAATTGAAAATAAACGATTTGGAAATATATCTTACCATTTAATATCCGAACGCTAAATAACCGAAACCGAGCCTTATATAACCATAAACAATCAAAATGAACCGAATCAAATTGAAAACTCTCGACGAACTTGTGTTGTCAAACACTGGAATATTGAAACTCGTCGGCTCTGAAAGGAAAATTACTAAACTGAAAACAGACGAATTTTATACTCTGATGGTTGTCAGTTTTTGGGAAAAACACCCGAATGACAATATCGTCGGATACGACAAGGAAATTGGCAATCTTATCGGCTTGCAGTGCACAAGTGAACATAAAATCTATATTTCAAAGATTTTTCACAATATCAAAGATGAAAATCGTGGAACAACACTTGTCGTAAAAATCGACATGAATAAGATAAAAGAATTTTGCTTGTTGGAATATTAAAGAAATCCAGTCTTATCAAATCATGGAAAAGACACTCATACAAATCATTGACGAAGAAATTGAGAAATACCACGATTTTGACTACGACATTGACACTGACGTTCTAAATTCAATATATGCCCGATTTGAACAGGAAGTATTTGAGATTGAAGGAAATGAGGAAGCTGAAGAATATTTGCTGAAGGCAACCACACTTGAGGCATTGGAATATTTAAAAACGAAGGTTGAATATATTATTCCATACCGAGCCTTATCATAAAAACGAACAATC
>PKYU01000047.1 GCA_003132765.1 Chitinophagaceae bacterium
AAAAATGCGGGGATCCTTTTCATACATGCCCATCAACACATCCAGGTTCATTCAACAGCTTTTATCACTGGGGTAAAGTTAAGAGTATTTTGAATTCTTTCATTTTTATCAAAATACCTATGACCAGGAAATAAACATAATATCAGCAGGAATGTTTCAAAATCATTTAATTTTTTTATTTAACAATATCATTTGTATTTTACTGAAAATTATCTGAATGGCATCACAACCCTGGACGGTAGGAAAGTTTACCCGCATTGAAAATGAGAACTATAATACCAAACGATTTTTTATCCAGGTAAATGAGCTGGAATCTTTCGATTTCAAGGCGGGTCAGTTTGTAACTTTTGATCTCCCCATTCATGAGCACATAAACAAAAGATGGCGCAGCTATTCAATTGCCAGTTGGCCGGATGGTACCAATGTTTTTGAATTATTGATTGACGNNCTTTGCCTGAAAAAATCGAAAAGGATTTGTTTCTTATTTGCACCGGTACCGGAATTGCCCCATTCAGGAGTATGCTGAATTATTTGTCACTTCATGGGGTTACCCATAAGAATTTTTACCTAATATTTGGCTGCCGTACAAAACAGGATTTATTATATTATGAGGAAATGAAGGAACTTGAAAAAAAATTAGAAAATTTCTATTATCTGCCAACGTTGAGCCGGGAAAAGTGGGATGGATATACTGGTTATGTGCATACCATCTACGAAGAAATTTGTCAAAAGAATAATGAAGGGATAGAAACTCCTGAGGAATTAAAACCGGCATCTTTTTATTTGTGCGGCTGGAAAGCAATGATTGATGATGCTCGGAAGAAAATTGCTGCTTTAGGCTATGACAGAAAATCAATACACCTTGAATTGTATGGATAGTTGGATTTCCTGCTTTTAAAATTATTTAATTTTTAAATACAATTTATGAGAAATAAAAATCCATACTTGAGGGCTATAGCGATCTCCCTATTTGTTATAATAATTTCGAAATTCAATTTTGAAAGATTAACCGGAAGCGAATGCATCAGGGCCATTCATATTGTCACCTTGCTGGTATGCGGAATGGCAATTGGAGTATTTCTTAACAACCTGTTTGCCTTGCTAAAAAAAAGGAATTAAGATTTATCCCGGCGTTAATTTTCAATATTTTTATTAACTATTTTTTTTACATCCGAAAGTAAAATTCTTTCCTGCAGCATGGTATCTCTGTTACGAATCGTAACTGTATTATCTTCTTTGGTCTGGTGATCTATGGTAACACAAAATGGTGTACCTATTGCGTCCATTCTTCTGTAGCGCTTGCCAATACTGTCTTTTTCTTCATAAAAAGTAAAAAAACTTTGCTTGCACTCATCATAAAGTTGTTTGGCAATTTCCGGTAAGCCATCTTTTTTTACCAACGGAAGTATTGCTAACTTGTATGGAGCTATCTTAGAAGGAATTCTTAAAACAACCCGGCTATCTTCAGTTCCATCTTCTTTTTTCCAGGTTTCATTCGCATAAGCCACACTTATAACTGAAAGGAATAATCGATCTAACCCTACAGAAGTTTCTACCACATATGGAATATAATTTCCAACAGGCTTGCCATCCTCTTTAAGATCGTTATCAAAATATTGAAGTTTCTTTTTGCTTAATTCCTGGTGTTGTTTCAGATCGAAATCGGTTCTGGAATGGATGCCTTCCAGTTCTTTAAAACCAAATGGAAATTCAAATTCAATATCAACAGCCGCGTTTGCATAGTGTGCCAGTTTCACATGATCGTGATAGCGTAATTTCTCTGCAGGGATACCAAGGCTATTATGCCATTTCAGTCTTTCTGCTTTCCAGTAATTATACCNNGCATTTCCATTTGTTCAAATTCACGCATGCGGAAAATAAACTGGCGGGCTACAATTTCATTGCGGAATGCTTTTCCGGTTTGTGCAATTCCAAAAGGGATTTTCATTCTGCCGGTTTTTTGCACATTTAGAAAATTTACAAAAATTCCCTGGGCGGTTTCCGGCCTTAAATAGATCGTGTTGGCATCTTCTGCAACGCTTCCTAATTCAGTTGAAAACATCAGGTTGAACTGTCGGACATCTGTCCAATTACTGGTCCCGCTTACAGCACATTTGATTTTATTGTCTTCAATTAGTTTTTTGAGACCTACAAAATCATCTTTTGCTAAAAGCTTGTTTAACTCATCACTGATTTCTACAGCTTTTTTTTGTGTAGCCTGTGACTGATCTTCATTGACATCCCAAGTCTTATTCAGAAGTTCATCGATATAGTTTTCAATCAAGTGATCAACCCTGTAACGCTTGTTACTATCCTTGTTATCAATCATCGGGTCGCTGAAATTATCTATATGTCCACTTGCTTTCCAGGTAAGCGGGTGCATGAAAATAGCTGCATCTATGCCTACAATATTATCATGAAGCTGGGTCATGCTTTTCCACCAGTAATCGCGGATATTCTTCTTTAGCTGTGCTCCATTTTGACCATAATCATAAACAGCGCTTAATCCATCATATATTTCGCTGGAAGGGAATATGTACCCATACTCTTTACAATGCGCAATGATTTCACTAAAATTATTCAATTCATTTGCCATAAGGCTGCAAATATAAGTTGACACCATTGAAATGATCCCAATAGTATTACTTTACCTTAACTTTTTATTTTCTTTATGCCTGGCGCCATCTCTCAAACTTTTTTTATGAAAATTTTTTTCCAAAGCTTCTGTAAGATCAACTCCTGTCTGGTTAGCCAGACACATTAATACCCATAATATATCAGCCATCTCATCGCTTAGCTTTTTGTTTTTATCTGTTTCTTTAAAAGACTGTTCACCATAAATCCTTACCAATAACCTGGAAAGCTCACCCACTTCCTCCATTAAAATTCCCAGGTTGGTGAGTTCACTGAAATATTTTATGCCAACGGTTTTTATCCAATGGTCTACTTTGGATTGGGCTTCTTTGATTGTTATGTCCATAAATTTATTTTTTGCCACAATGACACGAATGCGCAAAGTAAATTAAATTCATTCAAGGGTTCGCGTTGTGTTCTGGCGGTTTAATTATTCTTTGTTTTTAGTGTCAATAATAATAGTAACCGGCCCATCATTTATTAAGGAAACTTTCATATCAGCGCCGAATACGCCTCTCTGAATTTTTTTTTCAAGGTCTTTTTCCAGTTGATGTATTAGTTTTTCATAAATGGGAATGGCTACATCAGGCTTACTGGCTTTTATGTAAGAAGGCCTGTTTCCTTTTTTGGTAGAAGCATGAAGTGTAAACTGGCTTACCAATAAAATATCGCCATTTATATCTTTTACTGAAATATTAGGTACTTTATTTTCATCATCAAAAATGCGAAGGTTCACGATTTTATTACTCATCCATTCAATATCATCAGACATATCACCATCCTCAAATCCGGCCAATACCAAAAGTCCTTTATCTATCACTCCGGTTGAGGAAAGGCCTGCTTTTACTGAAGCCTGCAATACTCTTTGTATGACTACTCTCATGGTTATTTTTTTTAGAGTGAATTATTTCGAAATTCTCAAATTTTTTTAGAAAAAATTTTAATTAAAATGTGCAAAAATTTTTAAACCCAACGTGCGCAAGGCTTACAAATTTATACACACTTCTTTTCCACAGACTGTG
>PKYU01000034.1 GCA_003132765.1 Chitinophagaceae bacterium
TTCGCCCTGAAAAGTCAGTTGATCTCGACTGGATGTTACCTGCCCCGGCTCAGGGAGCAATAACAATTGTATGCAGAACAAATGATGAATATTCTCTACTTACGTGTAACGCATTAAATGACAGGAACACTTCTTTATGTACCACAATTGAAAGAGATTTTTTAAGAACATTAAATGGCGGATGCTCCACCCCCATCAGTGCCCTTGCCAGAATAGATAATGATTCAGTTATCTTTAAAGCAAATATTTGCAGCCCCGATGGAAAGAATCAAATAGAGATTGAAAAANNAATTATTAAAAAATAAGGAAGCAAAAGAAATAATTGATAATATCCGGAATGCAAAAAAATAAAATTCATATTTTAAGCACAAGGCCCCTTGGAGAAGCGCTCGTTAAAAAAGCAGCTTTGCAAAATATTATTGTAGATGAAATAGAATTTATTAAAACAGAAGAAATATCAGATAAGGGAATTACCCAAAAAACACAATCTTTATTGAAGGAAAATATTACGGCCGTTTTTACAAGTATGAATGCTGTAGAAGTAGTTGGAAAATTATTAACAACAAAGTCATCATGGAAAATTTTTTCAATCGGTAATACCACAAAAAATTTATTAATAAAATATTTTGGAAAGGAAAGTATATACGCTTCCGCAGATAATGCCAACCTATTGGCAGAAAAAATAGCAGAGAGAAAAGATATAAAAGAAGTAACTTTTTTTTGTGGTGATCAAAGGAGAGATGAGTTGCCTGAAAAACTTAAAAGCAATGGAATAAAAGTTCATGAAGTAATAGTATATCNNCCGCCGTAAATAGTTTTTTATTAAAAAATAAAATTTCACCTAAAACTCAATTATTCGCAATCGGCTCAACCACCGCCAATGCTTTACAACCTTTCACCAACCAACCTGTTATTATTGCTGAAACTCCTGGTAAAGAAAATTTACTTCACCTTGCCATTAATCATTTCAGCAAAAGCAAAATTGTATAAATGAAACTGCTACAAAACGATTTGTTATTAAAAGCCCTGCGAAGAGAAAAGGTTTCCAGGCCACCGGTGTGGATGATGCGGCAGGCGGGCAGGTATTTACCTGATTATAGAAAACTTAGAGAAAAATATGATTTTTTTACTCGTATACAAACGCCGGAGTTAGCAGCAGAAATTACCNNTCTGATATTTTGGTAATCCCGCAGGCCATGGGTGTTGAAGTTTTAATGGAAGAAGGGAAAGGCCCATCATTGCCGAAAGTAATTAAAACTCAAAATGATATTGATGCCCTGGCAACTGATGCTGTTGAAGAAAGATTAAATTATGTTTCAAAAGCCTTAACCTTAACCAAAGAGCTGTTAAATGGACGTGTACCGTTAATAGGATTTGCCGGTGCTCCCTTTACGATTTTATGTTACATGATAGAAGGTAAGGGCAGCAAAACCTGGGACAAGGCAAAACAGTTTTGCTTTACGCAGCCGAATTTAACCCATCAGTTATTACAAAAAATAACCGGTACAACAATTAAGTATTTAAAGGAACAGGTTAAAGCCGGAGCAGATGTGCTGCAGGTTTTTGATAGCTGGAGTGGCTGCCTTAGTCCGGAAGATTTTAAACTATATGCTCAGCCTTATCTAATTCAAATAGCTGACGCATTGAAAGGTCTGGCCCCTGTAATTTTATTCCCCAAAGGCAGCTGGTATGCGTTACAGGATTTAAGTAAAAGCAGCGCTTCAGGATTAGGCCTGGATTGGTGTGTTTCACCACAAATGGCAAGGAAATTAACAGGTAATGAAATTACCTTACAGGGAAATTTTGATCCAGCAAAATTATTATCTACCGTTCCGGAAATTAAAAAAGCTGTTAAGGAAATGATCGATGCTTTTGGGGTGCAGGGATATATAGCCAATTTAGGGCATGGTATCACTCCCAATGTACCTGTTGAAAATGCTAAAGCCTTTGTTGAAGCTGTAAAAGAATATGAAGTATAAGTGATGCATTATGTCACTTTTAATTGGTAACATGAGCATAAAAGAAGATTGGATATTTTATATTGAAGGCCTTCAAAATCGCATCTGTTTAGCATTAGAAGCCTGCGATGGCAAGGCAAAATTCATGGAAGATGCCTGGCAAAGGAAAGAAGGTGGTGGTGGTAAAACAAGAGTGATTGCTCATGGTAACGTTTTTGAAAAAGGAGGCGTGAATACTTCAGTGGTTTTTGGAGATGTAACTGAAGCAATGCGAAATCAATTAAAAATAAACGGATCAAAATGGTTTGCCTGTGGATTAAGTTTGGTAATGCATCCTGTAAATCCTTTTGTTCCGACAGTTCATTGTAATTACCGAATGTTTGAGTTGTACAATGAAAATGATGAAGTGATGGACCGCTGGTTTGGTGGTGGTACAGACCTTACTCCTTATTATTTGTTTGAAGAAGATGCCAAACATTTCCACCAAACTTATAAAGANNCTACATTTAAAAAAGAATGCGATAACTATTTTATAAACTATCACAGGAATAATGAACGCAGAGGGATAGGTGGTATTTTTTATGATTACCAAAGGCCGGATGAAATGAAGGATGTCAACTTTTGGGTTAAGTTCAATCAGGCTTGTAGTGATGCATTTATTACTTCTTACATTCCTATAGTTGAAAAAAGAAAGAATATGAAGTACGATGATAAACAAAAACATTGGCAGGAAATAAGACGGGGACGTTATACAGAATTCAACCTGGTTCATGACAGGGGTACATTATTTGGACTGAAAACAAATGGCCGTACTGAAAGTATTTTAATGAGCCTGCCACCAACGGTTCGTTTTGAATATAATTATCAGCCTGTACCTGGTAGTGAGGAGGATAAATTATTTCAGGCTTGCCTTTATCCTGTTAAATGGGTTGAAGACTAAATTTTTCATTTTTAATTTTACATTTTAAATATAAAGAATATGTTTTTACAAAATAGAAGCAGAATCCTCAGACAAACACCCGCTATAAGAAGTATGGTGGCTGAGACCATACTAACAGCTAATGATTTCATATCACCTTTATCTATTGATGAGGGAAAGAATGTGGAATTTGAAATTCCTTCTATGGCTGGTTATTACCGGCGCTCGATTGATGGAACGATCAAAGAAGTAAAGGAATTATGGAGCCTTGGGATAAAAAGTATTTTGCTTTTTATAAAGGCCCCCGATGAACTAAAAGACAATACAGGAAAAGAAGCCTGGAATGATGATGGATTAATGCAACGAAGTATCAAAGCGATAAAAGATGCAGTTCCTGAAATGCTGGTAATGACTGATGTAGCACTTGATCCATATTCCTCTTACGGACATGACGGTATCGTAAAAGATGGAGAAATAGTAAATGATGAAACAGTGGAAGCGCTGGTAAAAATGAGCCTTAGCCATGCGAAAGCAGGTGCCGATTTTGTTGCACCCAGCGATATGATGGACGGACGTATCGGAGCCATTCGTGAAGCATTGGAGCAAAATAATTTTATTAAAACAGGCATCATGGCTTATAGTGCCAAATATGCCTCCTGCTTTTATGGGCCATTCCGGGATGCATTGGATTCAGCCCCGGGCTTTGGTGATAAAAAAACATATCAAATGGATTATTCTAACCGTATAGAAGCCGTAAAAGAAGCGCTGCTGGATGAAGAAGAAGGAGCTGATATTATTATGGTAAAACCTGCTATGGCTTACCTGGATATCATTCGGGAAGTAAAAGACAGTGTAAACCTTCCCGTTAGTGCCTATCATGTAAGTGGTGAATATGCCATGATAAAAGCTGCCGCTAAAATGGGTTGGCTTAATGAAGATAAAGCAATAANNTTCTATAAAAAGAGCTGGTGCAGATTTAATAGCAACTTATTTTGCAAAAGATGCTGTAAAGTTGTTAAAGGCATAACCTTTTAACTCAACAATGTATTATAACCTCATACGAAAATATAATATTCCCGGTCCAAGGTATACAAGCTATCCCACAGTTCCTTATTGGGATGAAAATAGTTTTTCTGAAGAGGCCTGGAAAAAATCGGTAATAAAAAGTTTTACCGAAAGTAATGATCGTGAAGGGATCAGTTTATATATTCACTTACCTTTTTGTGAAAATTTGTGCACTTTTTGTGCCTGCCATAAAAGGATTACCAAACAACATGCTGTAGAACTTCCTTATATAGATGCTTTAATGAAAGAATGGAAAATATATGTGGAACTATTAGGCAGAAAACCAATTATTAAAGAACTCCATCTCGGCGGAGGCACTCCTACTTTCTTTAGCCCTGATCATTTACACGATTTATTAGAAGGAATTTTTGCAGGGTCTGAAATTGCCAATGAACCTGAATTCAGTTTTGAGGGCCACCCTAACAATACAACCTATGATCACTTAAAAACCTTATACGGACTGGGTTTCAGAAGGGTGAGTATTGGTGTTCAGGATTATGATGAAAAAGTGCAACGGACGATCAACCGCATTCAGCCTTTTGAAAAAGTGGAAGCCGCCACCAATGCTGCAAGAGAATTGGGGTATAACAGTGTGAGCCATGATCTGATATTTGGATTGCCTTTTCAAACATGGGAATCCATGAAACAAACAATTGAAAAAACCAAATCCCTGAAACCTGATAGAATTGCATTTTATTCCTATGCACATGTGCCGTGGATAAAAGGTCTGGGGCAAAGAGGCTTCGATGAAAATGATCTTCCAGCGCCTGAGGTAAAAAGAGAATTGTATGAAGAAGGAAAACATTTACTGGAAGAGCTGGGTTATGTGGAAATAGGAATGGATCATTTTTCATTGCACGAAGACAGCCTGTATCAATCGATGAAGCAAAAGACGATCCACCGGAATTTTATGGGATATTCCTCATCATCCACTCAATTGATGATTGGGCTAGGAATGTCCGCTATCAGCGACAGTTGGTATGCGTTTGCACAAAATGATAAATCGGTTGAAGGATATTTGGGGCAGGTAGAGAAAGGACAATTACCCGTTTTTCGTGGCCATATATTAAATGAGGAAGACCTTATTATTCGCAGGCATATTTTCNNCAGGATGAAAAAACGAATTTGCAGGAAATTCCACAAATCATTCAGCGGTTAGAAGAAATGAAAAATGATGGCCTTATTTCTTTAGAAAATAAACATTTAACAGTAACAGAAAAGGGTAGAATTTTTGTGCGAAACATAGCGATGGCATGGGATTTACGCATGATCCGCCATGAACCAGAAACAAGAATTTTTTCAATGACTATTTAATTTTATTTACAATAATTAATTCGTAATCATGATAACGTATAGTTCCAGTAAATCACTTTTTGAAAGAGCACAACAAAGTATTCCCGGTGGAGTAAATTCCCCGGTAAGAGCTTTTAAAAGCGTTGGTGGAACCCCATTATTTTTAAAATTCGCTAAGGGCGCTTACCTTTTTGATGAAGATGGCAACCGTTATATTGATTACATCAATTCCTGGGGGCCAATGATCCTTGGGCACGCTTATGAACCTGTTATAAAAGCCATCCAGGCAAAGGCGGAACACTCCACTTCATTTGGTGCGCCTACAGAACTGGAAATTCAAATGGCGGAACTTATAAAAAGTATGGCACCCAATGTAGACCTTATCCGAATGGTCAGCAGTGGTACAGAAGCGTGTATGAGTGCCGTTAGATTGGCAAGAGGATATACAGACAGAAATAAAATTATCAAATTTGAAGGTTGTTATCATGGCCATGCAGATTGCTTTTTGGTAAAAGGCGGAAGTGGAATGGCAACGTTGAATATTCAAACAGTTCCTGGTGTAACCGGCGGTGTAGCCAATGATACGTTAACAGCTCCATACAATANNGAAAAACTAATAGCTGAAAATAAGGGACAAATAGCAGCCCTGATCATTGAACCGGTAGTGGGTAATATGGGATGCATTCTGCCTCAGCCTGGTTTTTTAGAAGGTTTGAGAAAACTATGCGATACGGAAGGGATTGTATATATTTTTGATGAGGTGATGACAGGCTTTCGCCTTGCACCCGGAGGAGCTCAGGAATTGTTTAAAATTGACGCAGACCTTGTTACCTATGGAAAAGTAATCGGCGGAGGGCTACCGGTAGGGGCATTTGGAGGAAAGAAAACAATAATGGAACATCTTGCGCCATTAGGTAATGTATACCAGGCAGGAACATTAAGCGGCAACCCTATAGCCATGATAGCAGGATTTACTTTATTGAATGAATTAAAAAACAATCCTTCTGTTTATCATGAATTAAACGATAAAAGTGCATATCTCGAAAAGGGTATGCATGAGGTTTTAGAAAAGAAAAAAATTCCACATCGCATAAACCGAAAAGGCAGTATGATAAGCCTTCATTTTTGTGACCATGAGGTTATAGATTTTGAATCCGTCTCAAAGGCAGATATTCCCCTTTTTAGTAAATTATTTCATCATATGCTGGATAATGGAATTTACCTTCCTCCATCAGCCTACGAAAGTTGGTTCCTTAGTAATGCGTTGTCTTATGAAGATATTCATTACACGGTTGATATCTTGGGTAAGTTTTCTTTTTAAAATATTGTAATTGATTATTTTAATTTATGATTTGGCAAATGACCCCGAGCTGCTAATATACAATCGCATTTATCCAGCAGTACCTCCCAAAACCAAATCAACAAATCGATTAATTCTTGTCAACCTTTAGTTACAAAGACTTATTTATGGCTGCTTAATTTATTACCTTTGCAATCTTTTTATATTTCAGAAAGGCGATAAAAATGAATCAAAAATACCCGGAATATACTCAGTTGAATCTTCCAAAGATTGCAGAAGTGATATTGGCTATTTGGGAAAAAGAGAAAACCTTTGAAAAAAGTGTTGATAACCGGGAAGGCCGGGATGCTTTTGTTTTCTTTGAAGGGCCGCCAAGCGCCAATGGTATGCCCGGCATTCATCACGTAATTTCCAGAACTTTGAAAGATTTAGTTTGCAGGTACAAAACCATGCAAGGTTTCCAGGTAAAACGGAAAGGTGGTTGGGATACTCATGGGTTGCCTGTTGAATTGGGAGTTGAAAAATTACTAGGTATTACCAAAGAAGATATAGGAAAAAAAATTTCNNATGGGATGAACTGACGCAAAAAATGGGATATTGGGTGGATCTGGAGCATCCTTATATCACCTTTGAAAATAATTATATTGAAACGCTTTGGTGGTGCCTGAAAGAATTATACAAAAAAGGTTATTTATATGAAAGTGTAAGCATTCAACCTTATTCTCCTGCAGCAGGCACTGNNCCATGTTTAAAGCAATAAAGAATAAAAAATTACAAATTGAAAATACAGAAGGTGATATTTACTTTTTAGCATGGACGACTACACCATGGACTTTACCTTCCAACCTTGGATTAACAGTTGGGCCTAATATTGATTATGCTTTAGTAAAAACATTTAATCCTTACACGCATCTTCCTGTCAATGTAATTTTAGCAAAATCGCTCATCCATAAATATTTTAAGACAGAGTTTGAAAATGCCGATTTTGAATCGTACGATGAAACAGCCAAACATATTCCATGGAAAATCTTAGCAACCTTTAAAGGAAGAGAATTAGAAGGTACCTCTTATGAACAACTGCTTCCTTCCGAAGCCAATAGTTTAGAAAAGATCCGGGAAATAACGCCGGGTGCTGAGCCTTTTAAAGTAATATTAGGAGATTTTGTAACTACAGAGGATGGTACAGGAATCGTTCACACTGCTCCAGCCTTCGGTGCTGACGACTTTAAAGCAGGTAAAAATAATAACCTTGGCATTTTAATATTAGTTGATAAAGAAGGAAAGTTTGTTGAAGGTGTTGGTGAATTCAGTGGACGTTTTGTAAAGAATTACAAGGATGACCCAGATTATACTGACGTTAATATTGATATTTCTGTTAAGCTAAAAAAGGAAAACCGTGCTTTCAAGGTTGAAAAATACGAACACAATTATCCTCATTGCTGGCGGACTGATAAACCCATTATTTATTATCCGCTTGATGCATGGTTTATAAAAACCACTGCAGTAAAAGACAGGATGATTGAACTGAATAATACGATAAACTGGAAGCCGGCATCTACAGGTACCGGAAGGTTTGGTAATTGGTTGGAAAATATGGTGGACTGGAACCTCAGCCGCAGCCGTTTCTGGGGAACGCCTTTACCGGTTTGGAGAACAGAAGATGGAGAAGAAGAAAAATGTATCGGTTCCATCACCGAATTAAAGGAAGAAATAAAAGCATCTGTGGATGCCGGTTTTATGAACCCTGAAAATAATAAAGCTGATATAAATAATTATATTAACCAACTAACTTCCGACCTGCATAAACCATTCGTAGATAATATTATCCTTGTTTCAGAAAAAGGTAAACCTATGCATCGGGTTCCGGATTTAATAGATGTATGGTTCGACAGTGGCGCTATGCCTTATGCCCAATGGCATTTCCCCTTTGAAAATAAAGAGGAATTTAAAAAGAATTTTCCTGCGGATTTTATTGCTGAAGGAGTTGACCAGACACGGGGATGGTTTTATACCCTTCATGCTTTAGGGGCTTTGTTATTTGATAGTGTTGCTTTTAAAACTGTAGTAAGTAATGGTTTAGTATTGGATAAGAATGGAAACAAAATGAGCAAAAGGGTAGGCAATGTTATTGACCCCTTCGAAACGTTGGATATTTTTGGCCCGGATGCAACCCGTTGGTATCTCATTACCAATGCTTCTCCCTGGGATAGTTTAAAATTTGATATAGAAGGCATCAAAGAAGTACAAAGAAAATTTTTTGGAACCCTTTATAATACCTACCAGTTCTTTGCCCTATATGCTAATGTGGATGGATTTTCATTCAGGGAAGAATTTATTCCTGTAAATCAGCGGCCGGAAATTGATCAATGGATTGTCTCCTCTCTAAATACACTCATAAAAACGGTAAGTGAATCCATGGATGATTTTGAACCTACACAGGCAGGAAGGGCAATTGAGTATTTTGTCGATGAACATTTGAGTAATTGGTATGTTCGGTTATCGCGAAGAAGATTTTGGAAAGGAAAATATGAAAAAGATAAAATATGTGCTTATCAAACGCTTTATGGTTGTTTGGTGGAATTAAGTAAGCTTATTGCTCCAATTTCTCCATTCTTTTCTGACTGGTTATTTAATAACCTTAACAAGGTCACGAATCTTGAAAAAGTAACTTCTGTTCATCATGCTGATTTTCCAAAAGCAGATAAAACGCTGATTGACGAGCCACTTGAAGAGCGCATGCAATTGGCCCAGGATGTATCTTCATTAATTTTGTCATTGCGAAAGAGAGTTAACCTGCCCGATGGTCAGGTAGGAATCAAAGTGAGACAACCGCTTCAAAAAGTGATTATTCCTGCTATTGATTCCTCTTTTGCCCAAAAAATAAGGATGGTAGAGGAAATCATAAAGTCGGAAACCAATATTAAAGAAATTGAACTTGTTCCTTCAAATAATGA
>PKYU01000229.1 GCA_003132765.1 Chitinophagaceae bacterium
TCATTTTCTATAGAACGGAAACGAAAGTCGAACTCGCGGTTAACCCTTTCAATCCGGGATTCTCTATCTCTGTGAAAGTATTTTCCATCAAAATGATACGCTCCCTTTCCATAGGCGTAATCATTATTCCCGTAAGAATGGCTTCCATCGTATTGCGCAAATGAAGTTGTAAATGCTCCGGCGCTAAACAAAAGAATGATAATTTTTTTCATAGCGGAATTTTTTAGGTGGTTTAAATTTATTCTTTTGACTATATTTAAAGTTGCAGGTATAACATTAAAATGTTAATACATGTCAAAAAAAAAGACCCGTAAAGGGCTTTTTTTTAGGTGTGATAACGGGCTAGTGTTTGTAAGAGTCAAATTTTCTTGTGGTCTGAAAAGGAGACATTATACTTATTATTAAATTTAAAATACACTAACTGGATTTGCCGGCCTTTTTCAACCTGAAGTTTTTGAATCAGCGAGATCTTAGCACGATTGCTAAGGCGCCTGTTATATTGAATTGATTTGATCTTCATACTAAAATCGTAATTGATCTTATCAATCTTCTGATTCATTTCCCTGGCTGAAAAGGCGTAAATATTATCGTGGTGAGTATCAAATTTGTTATAAGCGCCATTGGAAGGAGCCTTCACAAATTGATCATTTCTGTTGTCATCTCTTTGACGGGCGCCGGTTTGTGCAAAAGAAGCAGAAACAGAACCAACGAAAAATAATAGTGTAAAAATCTTTTTCATAATTGTAAATTTTAATTGTTTAAAAAAATGTTTCTGTCAATAAGATGTCTTATAGCTTCGCCACCCTTAAAAAGAAATGTTAAGAAAACTTTCAGGTAAGAAAACCTGGCAGAATTCGCTTTAAAAAAATATATGAGTTGGAAATGCCCCCTTCAATTAAGAAATTCTTTAAAACCAATTGGCCGGGGAAAGGGAATGAATTTAGTTTTATCGCGTGTTAATAAGAGAAAATATATTGCAGGGAAAAATAATAATACATGAAATAGGGTAGCCAGGCTTAATGATAAAATTGCTGATCTGAATATAATTGCATAATTTTTCCTGATTAATTCGGATTAATTTTAAGCCTTCAAGTTTTTATGTTAGCTGAACCAATTCTTGCTTTTTTTCTTATACTTAGGGTTCGTAAGATTTTGCGCAACACAGACCAGCAAAACGATTGGGAAAAGCCAATCAAAGTGATATTGTACGGAATAGTTGGTCTTTTCCTTGCTGGAGAGATTTTTCGTTTAGATTATTTGACAAAATGGATCTGGGACCTCTTTCTATTCGGCATAATTGGATTTGCATTTTTGAGAACGGAATTTAGCGCCACAAGAACCTTAATGTATGCAGTAATGCCTTTCGCCATTGTGTCTTTTTCGAAAAATGTTTTTGAAGCCCTTAACATTGAAAAATACAATTTTATCGATGCCTACCTGAAAGTCGGGGCTGCATTTTCTATAGTTTGGCTGATAGCCATGGCAATTGTTTCAGGAAGGCAACAAAAGGCTCTGCGCAAAGAGCAGGCAAAAACCCGGCAAGAAGAAGAACAAAGAAAATGGATGGCCATAAGAAAAGAGGAACTTGAAAAAATTGTATCAGAAAGAACTTCAGAACTGCGCCAGCAAAAAGAACAGATAGAACAAACTTTGACAGAACTAAAGGCCACCCAGGCCCAGCTCATACAATCAGAAAAAATGGCCTCGCTCGGTGAACTAACGGCAGGCATAGCCCATGAAATACAAAACCCATTAAATTTCGTCAATAATTTTTCGGAGGTTAATACAGAATTAATTACAGAAATGCATCAGGCAATTGACAAAGGCAATTTTGAAGAAGTGAAGGAAATTTCAAAGGATATCGAAGACAATGAAAAGAAAATTATTTTTCATGGCAAAAGAGCTGATGCCATTGTAAAAGGAATGTTGCAGCATAGCCGGAGAAGCGCAAGCGGGGAAAAAGAACCAACAGATATCAATGCGTTAGCTGATGAATATTTACGACTTGCATATCATGGTTTGCGTGCAAAAGACAAAACCTTCAACGCTACTATGAAAACTGAATTTGATGAAACTATCGGCTATATGAATATTATTCCCCAGGATATCGGAAGGGCTATTCTTAATTTGATCACCAACGCTTTTTATGCAGTTTCGGAAAAAAAGAAAATGGCAGCGGAAAGCTATGAGCCAACTGTTATAGTTGGAACTAAAAAAACAGGGAATAAAGTCTTAATAACAGTACAAGATAACGGTAACGGCATTCCACAAAAAATAGTTGATAAAATCTTTCAACCTTTTTTTACCACTAAACCAACCGGGCAGGGAACGGGATTAGGTTTATCATTAAGCTATGATATTGTGAAAGGACACAGCGGTCAGCTGAAAGTGGAGACCAAAGATGGTGAAGGAAGTGAGTTTACTATTCAACTACCTTTAATATAAGGTATCATGAAAAAAATATTCCCACTTTGTTTTTTATTACTGTTTTTATCAAAGGCAAATGCACAGAACAAAACAATCGACAGTATAAAAGAAAAACTTTCTGCCGCAAAAGAGGATACAAATAAAGTGCAAATTTTAATTACCCTTGGTTTGGCTTATGTATGGAATAAACCTGATTCTGCCCTTATGTATGGCCTGAAGGCAAGGGAATTGTCGCAGCAATTAAATTATATTGACGGTGAAATAGAAGTTGCTCCTGTTCTATCTGAAGCCTTAAGCTCTAAGGGTAATTTTTCTAAAGCTTTGGAAATTGATTTACAGGCGATGCAATTGGCCGAAAAAAATGGTAAGCAAAATCTTTTTCAAGAATATATGATAGGAGGCGTTTATTTCTATTCCGGCGATTACACAAAAGCACTGGAATATTTCTTAAAGTATAAATCCGATTCAGATGAAATAACAAAGGGCTTTATTGGGGAAACTTATTATCATTTAGGCGGGTTAGATTCAGCATTCTTTTATATAAGCAAGGCTTATGAAATGGATAAAAATTATAGAGCTCATTGGACTGTTCCTTATTATTATATGGCATTAATTGAAGCTAAACAGGGAAAATTTGAAAATGCGTTGGATAATTATAGACTTGGGTTGCTCTATGGAAAAAATATTAATCTTGATATTGCAAATGGCTATAACGGAATTGCTGTTGTATTTAAGCAGATGGGCCAGGTTGATTCAGCTGCCTACTATGCCAAAGAAGCAATGAAGCTGGCACAAAGAGAATCTCTTACTCCTAATGTATTAGATGCTTCTGCATTGCTAACTGAATTATATATAAAAATAAATACAGACAGCGCATTTAAATATCAAAGAATAATGCTTGATGCAAAGGATAGTTTGTTTAGTGAAGAAAAAATCAAGCAATTACAAAACCTTTCCTTCAATGAACAAATGCGCCAGCAGGAATTGAAACAAACAATACAACAAACTCAATTAAAATACAGGAACCGTTTAAATATTTATATACTTTTAGCTGGGTTACTTATATTATTAATAGTAGTCTTGGGTCTCTGGCGCAGAAATATCTTCAAGCAAAAATCTTATGCATTGCTCCACAAGCAGAAGCAGGAGATAGATCATCAAAAAACGCAGGTTGAGCAAACTTTAGAGAGGCTTAAATCCACCCAATCTCAACTCATTCAATCGGAAAAAATGGCTTCGCTTGGGGAGCTCACGTCCGGTATTGCTCATGAAATTCAAAATCCCCTGAACTTTGTAAATAATTTTTCTGAAGTGAATATTGAATTAACAGATGAATTAAAAGATGAGCTGGATAAAACCCAACTTTCACCTGAAGAAAAAGTAACGATAGAAAAAATTGCGGATGATATAAAGAGTAACCAGGAAAAAATAACCTTCCACGGCAAACGGGCTGATTCCATCGTAAAAGGGATGTTGCAACATAGCCGGAGCAGCAATGGCATAAGGGAACCGACAGATATTAATGCTTTGGCGGATGAATATTTAAGATTGGCTTATCATGGATTAAGAGCAAAAGATAAATCCTTTAATTCATCCATGAAAACTGATTTTGATGAAAGTATTGGAAAAATAAACATTGTATCACAGGATATTGGCAGAGTAATTCTCAACCTGATTACCAATGCATTTTATGCAGTTACGGAAAAAAAGAATCGCGTTCAGGATAACTTTGAACCAACTGTTTCTGTAAGCACAAAAAAATTAGATCATAAGGCGGAAGTGAGAATCAGTGATAACGGTGATGGCATTCCTGAAAAGGTTTTGGGTAAAATATTTCAGCCGTTCTTTACTACCAAGCCTACAGGACAGGGAACAGGGTTGGGTTTAAGCATGAGTTATGATATTATTACACAGGGGCATCAGGGAGAATTAAAAGTGGAAACCAAAGAAGGTGAAGGTTCAACATTTATTATTATCTTACCAGTATAAAAAAAAGTGCATGAAAGTTTTAGTTGTTGATGACGAAAAAGATGTTCAGATCTTATTTGAACAGCGTTTTAGAAAAGAAATAAGAAGCGGTGAAATGGATTTGCTTTTCGCATTTTCTGGTGAGGAAGCATTACGCTTCATGAAAGATCATAACCATGAGGCCGTATTGATTCTTTCGGATATTAATATGCCGGGCATGAGTGGTCTTGAATTATTACATCAGATAAAAGTGAAATATGAAAAGCCGCCACCGGTGGTGATGATGATTACAGCCTACGGTGATGATGAAAATTATGCCCAGGCTATGGAATGGGGTGCTGATGATTTCCTGACCAAGCCTATCGATTTTAATGTTTTAAAACAAAAATTAAAAGATAAAATTAATGTCTAAGATCCTGGTGGCAGATGATGAGGCAGATCTTGAAGTGCTTATTAAGCAAAAGTTTCGTAAGGAAATAAGAGAACACACCTACGAATTTATTTTTGCTTCAAACGGCAAAGAAGCTTTGAAAGCGCTTAAAGAAGATCCTGAAATTGATATCCTTTTAAGTGATATCAATATGCCGGAAATGGATGGTNNCTTATGGCGATATGGAAAATATCAGGACAGCCATGAACCGGGGGGCATTTGATTTTGTATGCAAGCCCGTCAACTTTCATGACCTCGAGATAACCCTGCAAAAAACGCTCGAATATATTTCTCAATTGCATAAAACAGTGCACGCAATTAAGGAAAACAATATCCTTAAGATGTATGTTGATAAAACAGTGCTGAATTTCATGAGTGGCCGTGAATTTGAATCACAAATAATGGCCAATGAAACCATAGAAGCAACGGTTGTGTTTATTGACATGTGTGGATTTACAGCTATAACTGAAAAGGAGTCTCCCGATGCCGTTGTACGCCTGCTTAATAAATGTTTCGATATTATGGTAAAAGAAATTATTGCACAGGATGGGTATGTAGATAAGTTTATAGGAGATGCCATACTCGCAGTCTTTAAAGGCGATTTTCACCTTGACAGGGCAATAGACGCAAGCCTTGCTGTTCGTAAACAAATATCAGAATTTGGGCCCCAACCGGAAGTATCTTCATTTTTGCCAAAGGTTTCCATTGGAATAGATAGCGGGGAAATGATCCGCGGAAATATTGGATCTGCCAAACTTAAGCGACTTGATTATACCGTAATCGGCGATGTGGTAAACACTGCACAAAGATTGCAGGATGTTGCCAAAGCAGATCAGATTCTTATTTCCGAAACCTCATGGAAAAAGGTAAAAGAATCTTTTGTTTGTAAATCAGTTGATAATACTAAGATGAAAAATAAATCTACTTCTTTTATGGTTTATGAAGTACTCGAATAACCCTATTTCAATTTCACCCATTCCACTTCCTTCAACTATAGACGCAATTTCCTCCCGGTACTGATTCAATTAAATAAAATCAGTATTTTTAAATTACCTGGTTAATACTTTACAGTTAAAAGGATCCCAAACTACTCTGTTATCTATTGCAGGTAATATGGTTGACAACTGCCCGGTGAAATATTTTGAATGTCAAATTCTAAAAATATATATATCTGGAAAAAAGCGCCTTTCCTGCGTCTACTTTTGCCATGTATAGCTGGTATCCTTCTTCAATACTATTTCAGATTTGCATTAAATACAATAATTGCAGGCGCCGTAATTTTATTATTTGCTTATATTATTTTCATAAGTCTGCCGCTTGTTTATCGATTTAAATGGCAGATTGCTGGCGGCATCATCATTACCTTTTTTATCGAAAATTCCGGGGCTTTTATCACCTGGCAAAAAGATATTCGTAGTCATAAAGACTGGTACGGAAACTACTATAGCAGTAGTTCTTATATTGTAGCAACCTTTGGCGAACCTCCTGTTTAGAAAAATAAGACCTACAAAGTATTGGCCACAATTGATGCAATCATCAATGGAGATTCTGTATATAATATTTATGGAAAATTGCTACTTTATTTTAAAAAGGATACTTCAATCGGGTCTCTTTCGTATGGTAAAAAAGTTATTTTAAGAAACCCATTGCAGGTAATAGAAAACTCCGGAAACCCCGGCGCATTTAACTATGCCCGTTATTGTGCCTTCAAACAAATTTACCATCAGTGTTATTTTGGCAAATCAGACTGGATTTTACTGGAAGGCTCTGAGGTTTCAGATTTCAGAAATGTGATTTTGCAAACGAGGCAGTATATAGTTAATGTTCTCAACAAATACATAAATGGCAATGACGAATCCGCTTTGGCAAAAGCATTGCTTATCGGGTATAAAACGGATCTTGACAAAGACCTCGTGCAGGCTTATAGTAATGCGGAAGTAGTGCATCTCATAGCAATTTCTGGATTACACATGGCCTTGATCTATGGAATATTATTATTAATAACATCTAAAATTACTTTTTTAAAAAAAATCTAAATTACCCACGCTGTTACTAATCCTGAGCAGCCTTTGGTTTTTCGCTATGCTGACCGGCGCCTCTGTGTCTGTATTACGTGCCGCCGTAATGTTTTCATTTATCGCCTTAGGTAACACATTTAATAAAAATTCTTCAATTTATAATTCACTGGCTGCTTCTGCACTTCTTCTTTTATGCTTTGATCCATTATTGCTTTGGGATGTGGGGTTTCAGCTTTCTTATAGTGCTGTACTGGGAATTGTCATTACTCAACGATATATTTTTGATTGGTTCTATTTTCAAAATAGGTTAGCCAGAAAAATATGGCAGGTAATTTCTGTTTCCATTGCAGCGCAAGTATTTACATTGCCGATTTGCATTTTTTATTTCCACCAGGTTCCTTTATTGTTTTTAATATCAAATCTTATTGCCATTCCTCTTGCTTCCGTTGTACTTTGGAGTTGTATAATTCTCATTTTTGTTTCACCAATTCCTGTTGTAGCTTTTTTTGCCGGTAAAATAATTTGGGCTTTAATCTGGCTATTGAATCATGCCGTATTATTTATCAATAACCTTCCCTTTTCGTTATGGGATGGCATTTCAATTTCATTTTTCGAAACATTGTTACTTTACACAATTATCATTTCAATGCTATATTGGCTCACCAAAAAAAATAAGTTTGCTTTTAAAGCGGGAATTGCCGGCATCGCCATTTTCACAGGAATATTTGCTCTTAAAGATTGGCAATTTTCCGGTCAGAAAAAATTTATTGTATATGATATTCCTGCGAATAAAGCAATCGATTTTATACAAGGAAATAATTACCAATTTATCGGCGATAGTGATCTTACGAAAGATGGAATGTTGCAAAATTTTCATTTGAAACCGGCATGCATTTCTTATATGATTAACCGGAATGCTCCGGATAAGCTGGAATTGTTTCAAAAAAATAATTTCTACCAATTTCATGACAAAAGGATAGTTATGATTGATACTGGGATTGTGTATAAACCAATGACAAAAAAGATTAATGTAAATTATATCGTAATTTCAAAAAATCCCAAGCTATACATTAATCAGCTGGCAGAAGTTTTCAACTGCAATATGTATATTTTTGATTCGTCGAACCCGATGTGGAAANNCTAGATTGTGAAGAATTACATTTGCCGTTTCATTCTGTTCCCGAGCAGGGTGCATTTATAACAGATTTATAAAGTACAATTTCCCTTATAATATTATGCAAAAAAAAATCAAGTCAGCCCTCATCTCAGTTTATTATAAAGATGGGTTGGAAACCATTATTAAACTTTTAAAGGA
>PKYU01000224.1 GCA_003132765.1 Chitinophagaceae bacterium
AAACTTGATATAGAATAATTATTCGTTTTTTTTTATATTTGTAATCATACAACGTCTCATCGAAAAATGGGACGTTGTATTTTTTTTCGAATTACCCTAAGAAATATCAATTTTAAATTATGAGGATATGAGCCAGATTAATTATGTAACAAAAGACACCTTTGAGCAAATGAAAGCTGAGCTTCAGCACATGAAAGGTGTTGAAAGACCGGCAGCTTCCAAAGCAATAGGCGAGGCCCGGGAAAAAGGAGATCTTAAAGAAAATGCTGAATATGATGCAGCGAAGGAAGCCCAGGGGTTACTTGAGGCCAAAATAAAACAGCTTGAAGGAATAATTGCCACTTCCAGAATTGTGGACGAAAATGCAATAGATACCAGTAAAGTTTCCATCCTTACAAAAGTCACTCTCACTAATTTGGCAACAAAAAAGCAAGTTACCTACAAGATTGTTTCAGAAAAAGAGGCTGACCTAAAACAACAGAAAATTTCAGCAGCTTCCCCGATTGGTAAAGGATTACTTGGGAAGGTGGTGGGAGATACGGCAGAAATAAGAGTTCCGGCTGGAATGATTAAGTTTAAAGTAGAAAATATTACAGCTTAGAAAAGCAGAATTATATGTCGTATTTTATTTATCATTTCTAAAATATGGAAGATCAATGACTATTTTCTCAAAAATAATTGCAGGGGAAATTCCCTGCTTTAGGATCGCTGAAAATGAAAAATTTCTTGCCTTTCTTGATATTTATCCTTTGGTGGAAGGACATGCGCTTGTAATTCCCAAAATTGAAGTAGATAATTTTTTTGATGTTCCCGACAATTTCCTCAACGAAATTTTTTCATTCGCTAAGCCAATTGCGAAAGCTATTGAAAGATCATTTGATTGCAACAGATGCGGTATAGCAGTAATAGGCATTGAAGTTCCACATGCGCATATGCACCTGGTTCCCATCAATAGTGCCGATGATATCAATTTTACAAGAAGAAAACTGAAGCTTTCCCAGGAAGAATTGAAGGAAGTTCAGAAAAAGATTTTGAAAAATATTTAATTAAGAGCAGTTCCTAATCAGTATAAAAATAGGGAAGGGGAATCAGCTAATCAAATTACTTAAGCCTTCCTGGATTGTGGATCAAAAAATCTTTCCATCCGTTTAATTTTGCCGGACCGATGCTTTTTGGAATATTTCCTTGGAAATAATGACAAACCGCTGCAGCAAGTGCATCTGTTGCATCAAAATATTTTGGATTTTCCTCAAAACTCAATATCCGTTGCAACATTTTCAAAACCTGAACCTTATCAGCATTTCCATTTCCTGTTATCGATTGTTTGATCTTGCGTGGAGAATATTCTGTAACCGGAACTCCAGCCTGCATTGCAGCTGCAATAGCAACACCCTGTGCCCTGCCCAGTTTAAGCATGCTCTGAACATTTTTACCAAAAAAGGGTGCTTCAATGGCAAGCGCGTTTGGACCATATTCCTTTACAAGCTGACACACCTTTTCATGAATAACTTGTAATCTTTCATAAGCATCCTTTTTCGAAGAAAGCTTTAGTACATCCATCATTATTAATGTAATTTCAGACGAAGAAACTTCAATTATGNNATAAGTATAGTCCCGGGATCTATTCCTAAAATGATTTTCGAATTTTTATGCAATGGAAGATTATTTTTGACCCTTACTATAATACATTTGCCGCTTAAAAATAGATTCATTTATCTTGTAAGTAGCTAAATGACCGGTACCCGCAAAAATATCAAAATAATATTCAAATTTGTTATTGCACCATTGTTAGGGGCTTGGCTTTTTTATTCCCTCTATCAGCAAATTAAAGGACAGCCAAACCTTCACCAATCTATTGATCTCATAAAAAAAGCGCCTTATGGTGATCAGGCATGGAAATTCTGGCTTGTGATTTTACTTGTATTTGTAAACNNAGGAAATGGCAGGTGCTTCTTAAAACTATTCAAACTATAAAATTTTCTACTGCCTACAAATCTGTGTTGAGTGGTGTCACATTATCTTTAAATACTCCAAACCGTATCGGGGAATACGGTGGTCGTATTTTGTATGTGGAAGAGGGGAAAAGAATTAAGGCTATACCATTATCAATTGCAGGTAGTATAAGCCAACTAATTATAACGTTGTTGTTTGGATGTGCAGGTCTGAGCTTTGTAATATTTTTTCATGGTAATAATCATGCGCCTATCATGGGGCTTCCAGACTTCTGGCTCAGGGTCTTGCTTTTTATTTCTGCCTCAGCAACGGTAATAACAATTTTATTTTATTTTCGGTTATCATGGTTAATCAGGCTCATTGAGAAAATTCCGGCTGCTGAAAGATATATTCAGTACATAAGTGTGCTTGATGATTTTAATGCCAAATTATTGTTAAGGTTGCTTTCCCTCTCTTTCTTACGCTATCTTGTTTTCGTCATTCAGTATATATTACTTCTACACGTTTTAGATGTCAAAATATCATGGGTAGAAGGTTTCTGGATTATCAGCATCCTCTTTTTAGTTCTGGCAATTGTACCTTCATTCGCAATAGCTGATCTTGGAATAAGAGGAAAATTCAGTATCGAACTATTGAGTTTTTACAGCGTAAATACGGTGGGTATTATAGGGACAACATTTGGGATCTGGTTTATCAATTTATTTATCCCGGCGCTGGCAGGAAGCCTATTAATACTTAGCATAAAAATTTTTAAGACAAATAATTGAGTTTGAAAACTATTACCACCTTATTAATCTTGCTTTTTGCCTTTACCACCAAGGCGGGTGACGAATTTTGCGGTATCACTAATACTGCTTTTAACCCAGGTGAAGTTATTACCATGAGNNGCCCGCTACTATGCTACCGGTAAAATTTATCCGTAATGTTGATGAAGGAGGAACAAAATTTTATGATAATGTAACTTTCAACCATGAAGCAGGTACCGCACAGAGTGTAAAAGGAGTTTATAAAATAAGTTCCTGCATCCAGGATGTAATAAGCGCAACTTACTATGCAAGAAATATCAATTTCAATAAATACAAGCTGGGGGTTAAA
>PKYU01000406.1 GCA_003132765.1 Chitinophagaceae bacterium
CCAGATTTATTACGAGTCTTCAAAAGGTATATATCTTAAAAATGAATCTGAAAAAAATGACTGGAAATTATTCCTGCTCGATTGGTTTCAGCCTAATATTGCACTTTGTGCTTTGCTTGCGATTAAATGCCCGGCGCTCATTATTGGTGGCGATCACGATATTATCAGAATTGAGCATATTGTGGAAATTTTTCAAAATATTCCNNAAATATTCCACGCGCTTATTTATGGATTATTCCTGATTCCGGCCATGGAACCCTAATTGAACATAAAGATGAATTCAACAAAAAAGTGGATGAATTCTTTGAATATCCTTTTCGTGTTAGAAAATGAAGCCGAGATTAATATTGGGATGCCATAGATTCCGATCTTTGTAATACTTACCTTTGAGTAATAAATCTTATATGAAAAAGCTCAAAATCCTTCCATTTTTTTTTCTTTTAATAATAATTGCATCGTGTAATAATTCGTCCGGTCAAAACCCCGAAAACTGGACCAGCAAGCAACTTATGGAGCCGGCAGATTTAGCTGCCAAGCTGAAGGCCAATAAAGATTTACCAATTATATTTAGCGTTGGCCCGGGGGCAATTATTCCAAATTCTATTGATATTGGTATGGTAAAAGATGAAAAAAACCTTGAAAAGTTTAAAGATCAAATAAGCAAGTTGCCCAAATCTGCAGATATCCTTATTTATTGTGGTTGTTGTCCTTATGAACATTGCCCCGATGTGCGACCGGCCATTGCTGCCCTACAAAGCATGAAGTTCACTAATTACCACCTTCTAAACCTGCCGGATAATATAAAAACAGACTGGATCAATAAAGGGTATCCTGTCAATAAGAATGATTAATTATTATTGATCAATTTGTGTAGGTCTGATGTCTTCATCAGAAACCTTTTCGTAAACAATTAATTTTACAGTCCAATCGGGTAGGCTGTAATCAAGGGCTATTTCAATTTTCAGGCGTCGTAAAGCTTTTTCTGCTACACTGGGTTCCAGAATTGTTGAAGCAAATGCACGTTCCTCCTCAGGAATATCATAAGTTCCGCTAAATTTCCAGTACGTTTTATCATACATTTTGAAATTTGCTCCATTTAGTTGTTGATATAATTTTTTATATTCTTCTACGGCAATCCCGTAATCATCAGTATCCATCATGGTGGCCTGCCAGCTTAAAACATTATTTAAACTCTTAATTTCGGTAATGGAACTTTCTATGGCTCCCTGCGGCATCAACTTACTCCTATATTCAATAGTACTTCTTGTCTCGTCAATTTTTTCACCCTTAATATTATAAAAATGGTTATAATAATCACTTACTACCCTTTCAATATCAGGCTTTAAAGTCGTTGTATTATTTAAAGAAATATTTTTTTGTGCAGACACGTGAAGCGCTGAGAAAAGCAAAATAAGCAGTGACAGATGTTTTATAAAGGTCAATTTTGACATTTTCCGGATCAATATAATGCGATGATAAATCTAATATTGCAAATATGAGCAGGAAAAATAATCAACGGGTGTTAATATCTCAGTTTGAACTTAAGAAAAAGGATAAAATATGACTTACTAAATTTGACTTACTAATCCCGAAAATTACCCTTTTTAATAAATTTTAAAAGCTGGCCCATGCATATTCTTATCTGAATTATTGAATTACCAATAAATTTATTTACTTTGACTTAAACTTAAAGCTTGATACTTTGAAAAAATTATTTTTTTACGCTGTATTGCTGACCATGGTAGGCTGCAGTACTTCAAAAGAGAAGCCGAAGCCCAAAATGGCCGGCGCTTATTTCATGATTTCTCAAACTGTTAATGATGGTAAAAAAGATATCAAATATACAGACCTGAAGCAACTAAAAATTTATACAGATAGCTTTTTTATGTTTGCCCAGGTTAATCCAAGTGATTCAACTTCCGGATTTGGCGTTGGCTCCTATACTATAGAAAGAGGAACAGTTGTCGAAAATTCTATGTATGTTGGAAGAGACACAACTATAACAACAGAAGCTGCAACCTATAAATTAAATATTAAAATGACTCCCGATGGTTACGAGCAGGTAATTTCTGATATCAAAATAAATAATACAAAATCGAAACTTACAGAAGAATATCAGAAAGTGAGCATTGATTCAATAACACCGCTCGATGGAGTATGGAAGGAGACCGATTATTACCTTATTAAAGGAAAGGATACTACAAGGAGTCCCCGAACACAATACAAGGCATATTATGCTGGCTATTTTATGTACGGCCATACGTATAAGGACACTGCTTCCATAATTCATACCGGTATTGGTTTTGGAACATTCACTATGAAAGGGAATACAAAAATGAAGGAGATGGATCTCAATTCAACTTATTCAATAGCTGTAGGGCAGGCCTTTACGATTGACGTGGAGATGGAGGGATCAGACCATTATAAACAAACTATTGTAAATAATGATGGAATAAAGAGTGTAGAATTTTATGAGCGGGTTAAATAATGAGCAAGAAACAAATTTTTATTACCCTTTTCGTACTTTATGGATTTGCCTGTATTGCTCAAAGCGATGATGATTTCCAGGATACCCGAAGAAAAAATGAATCTTTTATAAGATTGCCCAGGAATGANNTTTACCTTGTCCGGTATAGTAGAGGCAGTTGGAAAAGACGAATTGAAAAAAATTCCCTTTACTACTGTTGGTCCCGATTTTATGAATATTGCCGGAGATAATATAAGGGCAACCATTCAACTATCGCCATTTGATAAGACAAAACACAAATTAGATTATGATGAAAAATATTTGATTAGAATTGACAGGAAAACCTATTATGGAGGTTATGGTAAAATACCAAAAACATTTATAAGTAAGATTATCTTTATTGTAGGTAAAGATACCTTTGAGATACCTCTAACTGCCTATGCTGATTTATATAATCTAATTCTGACTTACAAGGACCATGGAGTAAGTCGCTCAAGGAATGCGATTTATGAATCAAAAGACGGGCACAGAATTTATCTTTATCTTTTTTGTAATGATTCCACAGGTAGTTACGAGGTAACCTGGATTTTTTTGGATAATAAATATCTTAGACGTGTGATGGATTATGGATTTATGTAATTTTAATAGACGTTAATAAAAATTAATCAACCCTTGAAGCGCCGGGTTTTATTTGACCAGGAAATGAAAGAAAACTTCCAATATGAATAAATTAGTAAGGGCTCTGATTGCAGGCTGGGGGGCTAAAAAAATTGGAGGAGGCTGTATCAGTACAATAATTGCATTCATAATAATCTATTATGCCCTTGGCACATGCAATTCACATCCGGTGCAGACTGTACCACAAAAAAATTCAGGTGTATTAAAATCAACGGCTAAAACTACTGCCAGCATTTATTTTTTACCCGGGAAAATAGGAAGAGATCATAAGATTGTGATAGCGCTTTGTGAAAGGGTTTAATAGCTCCAATCTCTTTTGTAATAAAAGCCTGAATTTTAGTATCAATACCCTCTCAGGAAACTTTTTTGAATTGATGCTTCAGCAGATTGCTGCCAAGTATTTTTCCAAATTTTATTTTTGCATTTGAAAAAATTGAATATCTTTTATCAAATAACTCTTTAAGTTCAATCACATCGCTTGCAGGAGTCCATTTTCTTAAAGCTGCGTGCCAGATAAGTGTTTCTTTTTCTATTGTTTGCGATTTTAATTGCTCTTTGGTAAATGGCCCAATTTCTATTTCGCCATTCTTCATAAAGTAATGTTTCATAAGTAGCTTTCGGTGTATATAGAGGGTTATTTTTTTATAACGCTTAATCCGACAAATTATTTCTTCTAAATTTTGCAGATACCGTCTTCTTTTAAAATGGTGCAANNGATTCTGATTGATAATTTAAAATAATATCAAAACTTTTTCTTATTTAATTTTGTTACCAATAAAAATAATAAAACATGATTTTAAAATTAATGACCTTAAGCTTGATATTAAGTTCTTTGAGTACCTTTTCATGCGATCAGCAAAACAGCAATACGTCAATAAATACAACTAAAGATTCAACAATTATGAAAACAGATGCCATAAAGGAAGAACCCGTTAGCTATAATGTAAACGGAAAAAATTATGACGGGTATGTTACATATGATTCCAGTCAGGCAGGTAAACGACCTGCAATTCTTATAGTGCATGAATGGTGGGGGCTAACAGATTATCCCAGGATGAGAGCCAGGAAATTAGCAGAGCTTGGGTATATAGCAATGGCTGTTGATATGTTCGGAGATGGAAAAACTGCACCAGACCCGAAGACTGCGCAGGAATTAGCCACCCCCTATTACAAAGATCCTAAAATGGCTTTGACCATGCTTGATGCAGCGATTAATAAATTAAAAATGTTTCCCCAAACGGATACATCGAAAATGGCGGCTATTGGCTACTGTTTTGGCGGTTTCATAGTTTTGAACGCGGCTAAGCTGGGAGTGGATCTGAAAGGGGTCGTCAGTTTCCACGGCGGCCTTTCAGGTGTTCCTGTAAATAAAGATTTGCTAAAAGCAAAGATTTTGGTTTGCCACGGTGCTGCCGATCAGTTTGTGAATGGAGAAGTTGCAGCATTCAGAAAATCTATGGATTCTGCCGGAGTAGATTATACGTTCAAATCTTATC
>PKYU01000263.1 GCA_003132765.1 Chitinophagaceae bacterium
ACCAGCTTTCGCGCGAGCGCGTGCGCATGGAGATGATGAAGTTGCTGGTCGCGCCGCACGCGGTGCCGACGCTGATCGCCATGGCCGATATTCACATTCATCAGCCCTGATGAAAAATCAATATAGCGCTTACCATCATAATCATAGAGGTAAACTCCTTTTGCATGTTTAACAGCAATCGGGTTGGTTCCTTTTTGTTTGCTCCAGGAAAAAATCGTGTAGTCCTGGTTGTTTTGAATTATTTCGGAAGCTTGTGTTTTTGAAGGTGCCATTTTTTCAAGTGTACTCATGGTATTTTTATTTATTGTTATCATCTCATGTAAATAATTCAATGTCTTTCTTCCCCTCGTTGCGTCTTTTCATATCTTAATTAAGATCGATAAACCACACGTTATGATATCACAAATTGTTACATCACGATTAATTTCTTTAAGGTACCAAGCTGGCTTCTTAAAATTATGGTTTCCCATTTATTTAAATTTTTTTGAAAAGCCACTTTGGCATTTCAAGAAATCTTATTTTGATGCGGTCAAAAATTGTGATCGCATAGTTGCTTCTTGTTTTAAATATTCTAATCAGATGTCATTATAGGCGAATTTTGACTAATCCCTTCGACTATTGCATCTTTTACATCTTGGTACATCACTATCAAATTGTAAAGAGTTATTTCATTGAAATTTAACTACCCAAACTTTTCTTGTTCATTTCTACTCCCCAGTGGATAGAGCTTTGCATAATTGGCCTTTTCCTCAGTAGAAATACCATAAGAAATCAATCGAAATTTCAGTATGTCCATCTTTTCAACAATTTTTTTTGGTGTAACCGGATTACTTGAAATCTCAAATAACTTTTCAAGCTCATCCAAATATGCATCCGAAAAAATAAGTTTAAGACTATAATATTTTTGAAGATATTTTTTATCAGAACTATCCATGCTAATAGCAAATGCAACTTCTTTACTTTCAAGAAAAAAAATAAGCAAATTAATCTTTTCAAGAAGACGAAACACCACTTCGGTTCTTTTATAAATTACAGCAGTATCAATACCATATTTTTTATAAAGCAATAAAGCTAAAGCCAAAGTCATTACTGTTGCGAATGCTGCTATCAGAGTTGCTGATACATTAATTGTCTGATATAATGTTTCCGAATGGTCTCGGGAGTTGAACGGCAAGTATATAGAAATAAATAGCGATACTAAACAGAAAACTATTATAGTAGATTTTGAATTCATGGAAATTAAAAGTTTATATCATGAAAAAATAAAATACAATGAAAGCTAAGTACAAATAAATGATTACAAAAGGATTCAACAATCATCATTCAACTCATCCAATTCACTCTAGCTTCCGGGTTCCACTNNAAATTGTTGATTTTTTCAACTTAGTCCAGAATTCAATGGAACTTTTCCCTGTAATATCTCCCACACCAAATTTACTTTCATTCCAGCCGTCAAATGAAAAAGGCTCTCTCGGAACAGGCACACCAACATTTACACCAATCATTTCTGCACTGGCCCTGTCAATAATATACCTCGCCATTCCTCCATTTTGGGTAAATACGCTATCGGCATTCCCATAAGGATTTGCATTTTCAATGGCCAACGCTTCATCAACATTTTTTGCCAACATAATACTGGTAACAGGCCCGAAAATTTATTCTTTTGCCACGAACATATCTGGCGTTACATAATCAATTACAGTAGGACCCACATAGGTGCCATTTTCCTTTCCTTCAACAGTAACGTTTCTGCCATCGAGTAAAATTATCGTCCCCTGCTCTTCAGCTTCTGTTATGTATATTTCAATTCTTTCTTTTGATTGTTCATTGATAACAGCACCGAGATTTTTAACAGGAACTATTTTCATCGCTTCCTCACAAATCTTATCAATAATTGCATCGACATTACCTACGCCAACCATTGCGCTTGCAGCCATACACCGCTGACCGGCACAGCCACTCATACTGGCAGCAACATTCTGCGCTGTCATTTCGGGTATAGCATCCGGTAGCACCATTAAATGATTTTTNNTTTAGCGCCTCCGAGAGCAAGGCATCTTTTAAAATTATGAGTAGCTCTTTGATAAACAATTTTTGCAATTTTTGTAGAACCTACAAATGAAACCGCTTCTATTCCAGGGTGATCACAAATAGCTTCCACAATTTCAGCGTCGCCATTTACAATATTAAAACCGCCATCCGGTAAACCCGCTTCTTTTAATAATTCTGCTAACTTTCCTGCACTTAAAGAAACTTTTTCTGAAGGTTTTACAATCATGCAATTACCCAAAGCAATAGCGTTTGGTATGGTCCAATTTGGCACCATATTCGGAAAGTTAAATGGAACGATAGACGCAACAACGCCTAACGGTACATGTTCCATACGGCATTCAACTCCGCGGCTTACTTCCAGAACTTCACCACCAATTAGCAGCGGAAGAGAACAGGCAAACCCAGTCAATTCAATACTCTTTTCAATCTCCGCGACAGATTCATTTATGGTTTTTCCATTTTCTTCCGAACACAATTCGGCAAGACTTTGCAAATTTTTCTCTAATAGATTTCGATACTTGTAAAAAACCTGTACTGTTTCTTTTATAGGCGTTTTACTCCAGGTAGGGAAAGCTTTTTTTGCAGCTTTCACTGCATCATCAAGATCTTTTGAAGTAGAAAGACAAACCATTGAAAGCAAATTGCCATCAACCGGTGATATTACCTCTAAAAAATTTTGCGAAGAGGATTCCATAAATTGACCATCAATAAAATTGCTAACGTTTTTGTATTTCATAGTTCATAATTAAATTGTTCCTTATATAAGGGTAAAGTAATAAAAAGGCTGTTAATGCATTGGCATTATTATATTGTAAATTTATTACCAAATTAGGTGTATTTAGGTTTTTAACTTTTTTATTTTTTGAATACCTATAGCCAACTTTATACTTATTTCATAGAGTCTATTTTTAAAAGAACCAACTATTCATAAAATAAGAATTTTTTCGCGTAAAAAAACTAGATAGGTTATCCATAGGTTTTTACTGCATGTATGTATACCTAACCCCAAATTTTCTCAAAAATGCTGTATGTATCATCAACTATGACCTGAATCATCATCTGATTGCCAATAATTTATTTGGCAAAAAAGAATTCAAAATTTGCCAAGCCAAAAAAAAGAAATTACAAAATAGAAATAAAAAAGAGGTAATAATGAGTTATATTCAGTGAAAATAAAAGTCACTACTAATTTGGCAGGAATGTTGAAGATACCTTATTTGTAAATCTTCTATGTCAATTTCAAAATCTGCCTTATTTATTGTTTGGAATTAATTTTTTATTTATTCAATTTTAATATTTCAGGCTTATATAATATGGAATCGCAAAAAGAAAAGGTCCCACATAAAGGAAAATCGTTTTTAGTCAAAATGCGTAAGGTATTCTTGTGGACAATTGCCTCCTTGATTTTTCTAATAATTTTGATTTTAATTCTCATTCAAATTCCCCCTGTGCAAAATTTTGCCCGAAAAAAAATTACGGGTTACCTGGAAAATAAATTAAAAACGAAAGTTGAGATAGGCAGGCTTTCTATTAAATTCCCCACTTCTGTTTCTATACAAAATGTTTTTTTTGAAGATCAATCAAAAGATACTTTACTGTATGGGGGCGAGATGGATATAAATATAAGTATGCTTCAACTTTTAAAGAGCAGTATTGATATCCATGAGATAACTCTTGATGCTATTGTTACAAAAATAAAAAGACTCCCAAAGGATACCGTTTTTAATTTCCAGTATATTATGGATGCTTTCGCCGGCAATCCTTCTTCTCCTGCAAAGGGAGCGGATAATTCTTCTTTAAATATAAAAATTGAGAGGATACAGATAAACAATAGCCGCATTTATTATAAAGATGCAAAGAGTGGTAACGAAATTGATTTAGTCATTGGTCATCTTGACACAAAAATTTCAACTTTTGATCCAACCCATTTATTTTTTAGCATCCCCTCCATAACAGTTAATGGTCTTAAAGGATACTTCTACCAACTGGAACCGTTGAAACAATCGGTAACAAAAAGTGTAACCCAATCTTCTGCTCAACAAACAAATGACCTTCAGTTTATAAATAAGGAAATGAATTTTGCTGATATCAATGTAGCTTATAAGAGTGAACTATCTAATTTAAATGCATCTTTTATAATTGGAAAGCTTGTCTTGCACCCTAAAAAAATTGATCTGGCTAATTATATTGTTACGCTCAAGGATGCAACACTAAATAATTCAGCAATCGCTGTAGAAACAAATTCACTAAAAAAATTAAAAGTTCCCTTAGAAAGCGAACTTAACAAAGCATCTACTCCGTCCTTTAAAATCACCTCGGAAAAAAATATCATCCACAACAGCAACCTGAAGTACGATGACCAATCGGTTCCTCATATACCAGATGGAATGGATTATTCCCATTTATATTTTTCAGATCTTTTCTTACAAACCGGCGAAGTTGCATATAGTACCGATACAACAATAGCATTTATCAAATCTGCAAGTTGTAAAGAAAGAAGCGGTTTTGTTTTAAATGATCTGGCAACAGATTTTACGATGACTCCAACAGGTGTTTCCTTAAAAAATTTACAGATAGAAACCCCTGGTTCTAAAATAACAAGATCAGCCATTATCACCTATCCGTCGTTGGCTGCATTGNNACCTTGATTTACAAAACAGCAAAATAGCAGTTAAAGATATACTCACTTTTGTACGCCAATTGCGGACAAAGACTTCCTCCATTCCCGCAGGTGGTATTTTATATATTGATGCTGCAATTACAGGCTTTGTAAATGATATGAATTTTAAAAAATTTATTGTAAAAGGATTAACGCAAACAAATATTAATGTTTCCGGCGTGATAAAAGGTTTGCCAGATCCTCAAAAATTTTTTGCTGATGTAACAATACATAAATTTCAATCATCTGGAAAAGATATTNNATACAAACCTTGCTATCAATACAAGCCTGGGGAGTGCCTTAATCAATGGAACCTTAGTTAAAATCATGGATTCCAATAAGGCTGAATATAACCTGACATTGAATGCAAGGAATTTACACTTAGCAACTTTACTGCAAAACCCTCAACTTGGAATGCTTACAGGAAATGCTAAAGTTCAGGGCAAAGGATATAATCCTGAAATTGTCCATGCAACTTTCAATAGCAATATATCAACAATTACAATCAATGGATATAACTATTCTAATATAAAAGCTGATGGCTCTATCACCAACAAAATTTATAAAATAAACGCAGATATTAATGACCCAAATTTTACCGCTATGATATCAGGAAGTGGTGATTTTGCAGGCAAATACCCTACTGCTCACCTGAAAGCAACTATCGACAGTATTAAAACTTTGCCACTGCGCCTCACTACAACTTCTGTAATATATCATGGTGATATNNATATAAATGGAGATTTCACCAATACCGATCCAGATGACCTTTCCGGAGATTTACTGGTCAGCCATTCTATACTTGTATATAACGGGCAAAGAATTATACTGGATTCAGTTAAAGTGAGAGCAGACAACAGCAATGGTAGTCATATCCTTTCTTTACAATCACCGTTTCTGACAGCAAATATAAAAGGTCAATATAAACTAACACAACTTTCTAATGTATTTAAGCAATCCATTGACCCCTATTTTTCAATGGGAACAGCCAATAATAGTCCTAAGATTGACCCTTATCACTTCTCAATAGATGCAGGAGTTAGAGACAACGCTGCATTAAGAGTCTTGCTACCATCACTCGGAGAATTAAAACCGGTTATCCTTAATGGATATTTTACCAATGATAGCGGATGGAATGCATCCTTACACTCGCCTTACATCGTTTTCGGTGGCGACATTATTAACGATGCCAACATGACTGCCAAAACTAAAAACAATGCCCTTTCTTTTAATATGGACTTTAACAAGATTACAGTTGGCAGCTCTATAAGCATGTATGCTACAACGTTAGCCATAAATCTGCAAAATAACAAACTTGATTTTACCCTAAATATAAAAGATCCAAAATCTATTAATAAGTATAAGCTAAGTGGTTTGCTTACAAAAACATCTTCTGATAGTTACAGTTTCAGTTTATCTCCTGACAAACTGTTATTGAATTATGATAAATGGAATATAAATTCAGATAATTCCATCCGATACAATAATAGCAACCTGGCAGCACATAATTTTATAATAAGCCGGGAAGATCAGCAGCTATCTATCAATAGCACCGACTCAAATACAAATAGTCCCGTGCGAATTGATTTTAAAAATTTCAATATTGCAACATTTAGCAGTTTTGCAGAAGGCGATTCTTTGCTTGTAAACGGTTTGTTAAATGGAAATGCGATCGTAAAAAATATCCAGACACAACCAACTTTTACAACTGATTTTAGTATTGATAACCTTAGCATTTATAAGGATACGATCGGAACGCTCACGGCCAAAATAAATAACAATATTGCCAATACTTTTCATGTAGATGCAGGTCTTACCGGCCGTGGAAATAATGTTAGCATTACCGGTGATTACGTTGTAAAACCAGCCAACAGCAGTTATAATTTTATGATAGATATACCTGCATTACAGACAAATTCTGTTGAAGGTTTTACCAAAGGGGGAATCAAGAACGCAAGAGGTTTTATGTCCGGTAATATTGCATTGAAGGGAAGTTTGCAAAGTCCGGATATTAATGGCAAAATCAGTTTTAATAATACAGCCTTCAATATAAGTGCATTGACTAATGTATTTAAAATAGATAAGGAGGCGATTGCTATTATCAACAATAAAGGAATTGAACTGAATAATTTTACGATAAGAGATACAGCAAATAATACGCTTAATATAGACGGGGCTATCAATACAACTGATTTTTTACAATACAGTTTTGATCTTACTGTGAAAGCGCACAATTTCCAGGCAATCAATTCTACTAAAAAGGACAACAAGTTATTCTATGGGAAAATGGTTTTTTCAACGAATCTGAGAATAAAGGGAACAGCCCAACACCCTGTTATTAATGGCAATTTGTCTATCGNNAGGAAGGAATTGTTCGCTTTGTAGATTATAGTGCTACAGCAGAAGACGCATTGTTGATGGTTCCATACGATTCCCTGAATACATCTTCACTCAGGGGTTATGATGTTTCTATAAATATCACAATCAATAAAGAAGCTATATTCAATATGATAATAGACGCTGCCAATGGTGATTTTTTAAAACTAAAAGGGGCAGGACAATTGACAGCTGGCATAGATGCAAGTGGGAAAATAACACTGGTGGGTTCTTATGAAATAAATGAAGGGTCATACGATCTATCCTTCAATTTTCTAAAAAGAAAATTTATCATTCACAAAGGAAGCAGCATTGTATGGACTGGCGAACCCACAACCGCAAAAATAGATGTGACTGCAATATATATCGCCAATGCGGCTCCACTGGATCTGGTACAGGCACAGGTTACAGGCAACCAGACAATGTTTAAACAAAAATTACCTTTTGAAGTTCATCTGATGTTGACAGGAGAACTTTTAAAACCACAAATCACTTTTGATATTATATTACCGTCCGATAAAAATTACAATGTATCGGGAGATATAATTACAACTGTTCAAAATGAACTCATCCAGATCAGGCAGGATCCCGGCGAAATAAATAAACAGGTTTTTGCACTCCTGTTATTGAACCGTTTTGTGGGACAAAACCCATTTAACAACAGTAGTGGTAGTTCTCTTAATGCTGCTACGTTTGCAATGCAAAGTGTAAGCAGAATATTAACTGAACAACTGAATGCCATCACAGAAGGTTTAATTAAAGGCGTTGATATAAATCTTGATGTAGCCAGTACCCAGGATTATACGACCGGAAGCCAGCAAAACCGGACAGATTTAAATGTAGGTATTTCAAAAAAACTGTTAAGTGACCGTTTGACCGTAACCGTTGGAAGCGACTTTGAATTACAGGGACCTCAACCTGCCAATAATAAGCAACAGAATTTTGCAGGAAACATTTCCATTAATTATAAGCTTAGTAAAGATGGCAAATACGTATTACATGCCTATCGTAAAAATGATTATACCGATATAATTGAAGGGTATGTAATTGAAACCGGCATAGGGTTTATCATCTCGGTAGATTATAACAAATTCAAAGAGTTTTTTACTACAAAAGAGCAACGAAAAAAGAAAAGAGAAATCCAAAAAGCAAACGAGAATGATGACTAAGGTACCTGGAAGTTTTATAATAGCAATTCTTTTGTTGCTGTCTGGCTGTACCACTAAGCTGGTACGAAAAGGTGATATGCTATACACAGGAGCAAGTATAAAAGTTATCGATAGTACCATTTCCAAAAAAGAAAAGAAAAAAATTACCAAACTGACAAAGCAACTTCCAAGACCGATACCCAATAGCAGGTTTTTGGGAATTCCATTTAAATTATTTTTCTATAATATGGCAGGTAATCCTCAAAAGAAGGGATTTATACGGAACTTTTTAAGAAAGATTGGAGAGCCCCCTGTATTATCAAGTAGTGTAAATGTAGATTTTAATTCAAAAGTCTTAGAAAACTACCTGGAGAATATCGGCTATTTCAATGCAGATGCCAATGGAAAAATTATTGCTAAAAAGAAAAAGTCACATGCCATCTATACACTCACCCCGGACCCTATTTATACTATTCAAAATGTAAATTTTGAGGTCGATAGTTCATCACTTGGCAATGCCATAAAAGGTACCAGCCAAAAATCAATTTTACGGCCGGGGGATCCTTTCAACCTCGATGTTATCAAAAATGAACGGGAAAGAATAGACGCAGTATTGAAAGAAGAAGGCTATTATTATTTTAGTCCAGATCTATTGATTGTAAACATTGACAGTACTATCGAAAATCATAAGGTAAATATGTATGTAAAGTTAAAAGATAAAACTCCGGCGATTGCTAAAAAACCATACATAATTGATAATGTATATATTTACCCCAATTACCGGATAAACAATAAAAAAATTGATACCGGCAATTTGAATAAATACCTGTACAAAGGTGTATATATTGTGGATTCGTCAAAAAAATTCAAGCCACAGTTATTCCTTCGTATACTCAGGTTTGATTCAGGAGATGTATACAACAGGACAGATCATAATCTTACTTTAAGTAGACTTATCAACCTGAATGTTTTTAAATTTGTAAAAAACAGGTTTGAAGATTCTCCAAACAGCCCCGGCGATACAGGACGCCTGAATGCTTTTTATTATCTTACTCCACTCCCCAAAAAATCTTTGACCGCTGAAGTTTCAGGCAATACAAAATCAAATAATTATGTAGGTTCCCTGATAACATTTACTTTTAAAAATAGAAATATTTTCCGGGGTGCAGAACATTTAGACATGCATGCACATGCAGGTTCAGAGGTTCAATACAGTGGTACACAAACCGGTTATAATACTTATACATTAGGAGGGGGCATCTCATTTTCAATTCCGAAATTTGCTATCCCGTTTTTTAAATTTAATACCACGAATGCTTTTGTCCCCAACACCAAATTTGCAATTGACTATGATGTCTTAAACAGGGTAAAATTATATACACTCAATTCATTTACTGCCATAATGGGATATACCTGGAAACCTAATTTAAATGTACAGCATGAACTGAATCCCTTTGTGATAAATTATGTAAAAGCACTACACGTTACCCAAACCTATTCGGATAGTGTGGCTAAATACCCGGTTTTAAAACATGCTATTGATACGCAATTTGTAATCGGATCTAATTATTCATATACATTTGATCCATTAATTAATAACCCCTATGGCAGCGGTTTTTATTTTAATGGACAGGCAGATTTTTCAGGAAATCTTGCAGGCTTTCTGATACAACCAGATACTGTTGATGGTAAAAAGAAGATCCTGGGAACGCCCATTTCGCAATACATAAAAACCCAGGTGGAGGGAAGATATTATTATGCTTTTACCGACAAAGTCAGGTTAGCTAACCGCATCATTCTTGGATTTGGCTATCCTTATGGAAACACAACTCAATTACCTTTTATTAAACAGTTTTTTATTGGAGGCAATAACAGTATAAGAGCATTCCGGAGCCGATCAATTGGCCCCGGCACTTATAGGTCTCCCAATGCAGATAGTCTTTCCTTTTTGCCTGATGAATCAGGCGATATCAAACTGGAAATGAATACTGAACTCAGGCTCAGGCTCAATAGTATTTTGGAAGGAGCCTTTTTTTTAGATGCAGGAAATATATGGTTATACAATAAAGATACTACACGGCCGGGGGCACAGTTTAGCAAAGACTTTATGAACCAAATGGCAGTAGGTGCCGGCATAGGATTAAGAATTAATTTAACTATCTTACTATTGAGAATAGACCTGGCAACGCCTTTAAGAAAGCCCTGGTTGCCACCAGGCCAAAGATGGGTAGTGGATAAAATTGATTTTGGAAACAAATATTGGAGAAGGCAAAATCTCGTTCTAAATTTAGCAATTGGTTACCCTTTCTAAATAAAAATAGTTGTAGATTTAAAATTATGAAATCACCCATATTTTTTGTTATTATCCTAGCAACTACTTTATTTTTTAGCTGTAATTCAAACAGCAAAGAAAAAAATGAAACCACAGATGCAGAAATTGAAGATACAGTTTACGATGCGCCGGGATCCAATACTTTTGGAGATTCTTTACTATTTGTTCAAAATAAAAAGCTGCTTTGGCAGGTAGATGATTCTACAAGGCTTATACTGAAAAGACCCAAAGAAGCTGGTATTAACACCATGTCTGCCTTGCATATTATTGAATTAATCAACAGTAATTACGATTCTATTCATCTTGATTATATTAAAACCTCGCATGATACAA
>PKYU01000445.1 GCA_003132765.1 Chitinophagaceae bacterium
TTTCGCCGGTTTTCGTAGTAAATACAAATCCCTTTACGCCAATAAAATCTCCTATATCAATGAGCTTTTTCCATACCTGATCATAAAGGCTGGTATCATCTCCTTTACTAAGATCATCCTTACGGACATATATCTGTATTTTACCGCTGGAATCCTGCAATACTGCAAATGATGCTTTCCCCATATCACGGATACTCATTATTCTGCCGGCAAGCTGCACGTCGGCAAAATCTGCTTTGTTTATCTCCTCCTGATAATTACTTTTAATATATGCGGCCTTTGTATTAACAGGAAAAAATGCTGCCGGATAAGGATTAATCCCTGATTTTAAGAGTTCTTTCAGTTTTTCTCTCCTGATAATTTCCTGTTCTGATAAATTTGGATGATTCATAATTGTAAAAAATACCGGCTGTTATAACTAATATGTAGTTAAGAGATTTAAGTAAAAATAACTCATTTTATAGGCAACACTCTTTTGGGAAAAATAACGTTTAAAGCCTTGCAGTAGGTTCATTAAAAAATTTAGAGGCTGCTACAGCTCCATAATTAAAAAGTATTTTTCTTTCTTCCGGGGAAATTTTTCTAACCCGTGATGAAATTCCTCCATAACTAATATAAATAGTTCTTCCCTTTTCATTGCTGAGATCCGGCGTTCTCCTGTTAATATTTTCCATAATCAGGTTCATAACAGCGCTTGAGTATTGTTTCATACTGGTAATGTGGTAAGCTGCAATATCCGTCTTACTATCTTCAAATTCCTTGATTTGCTGATCTCTTTCAAGTTTCAAGCCTAATGATGCCGGATTATAAATAACATGCTCGCTGATCAACGGGTTGAGACCATCTGTACTGGAATCAAACATATTAATCGGGTAATTACAAAGCATTCCTCCGTCAACATAAAGATCATAGTTGGCTGAAGTATCTGCAATCTGAACTTCATTGCCAAACGAATCGATAGCCACAGGCTTAAAATAAAAAGGTATGCAACTACTGATGTGCACAGCAGTTTTCAACTTCATTTGGGGCCATTTTTCCCAGGAAAAAATTTCCAACTCCTGACGGCTAATATTGGTTCCGGTACAATATAGATCTCTGTACTCCTTGTCCTTCTCATGCAGTTGATGTAATTGCAGGAAAGTTGTACTGGAATTCCCGGTCTTTTGAAAAATTAAATTAGCGAGCCATTCTTCGAATTTATCTCCTTTATAAACACCATATTCTCTTTTAATCCTCCTGATTTTTCCAAAAATGTTCTTTCCGTCATTAAACTCCTGGATTTTCAATGTTTGTAGTATGGAATCTATCTCTTTTGAATCATACCCCAAANNCCGGCAACTTTTTCTATATGGGAGAGAATTCCATTTTGCTCCAAAACCCGCAATGAGCCTGCATAGGCAAGTCCCCTTATGCCTCCTCCTTCCAGTGCTAAATTTTTATATTGGTAATTATTTTGGCAAAAAACATGATAGGGGTAAAGGATAAAAATTAACAGATAAAATTTCATGGTGTGAAATTACAATAGTTTAAAAACCTATGTAAAAATGCTACATGGAGAAAAAGTTAAATTTATATGAGATGTAAATACATTATGGATATAATAGCGGACATGTTTTTATTCCGCAGACAATAGGACCTGCCATGCATCAAGTACCTTCCCTTTGCCAAGCAATTCCGCAGCATATTTATGCAATTCGGTTTCCATTTCATCCGGATTTAATGAATAATATTGAAAAATATTTTTCAATTTTTCATCTTCAAAAGAGGGGTCAATCGCCGGTAAATGATGCACGTTAGCTAATTGCCCGAGATCATTTCCTGTAAGTACGGCGCTTATCTTTATAGACTCAGGAAGATTGTCTATTCCTATACCCAATTCAGTATTGGGCTTTGGCACCTGAAACAAATTTTCCTTATTTATTCTTGCATACCAGCTGCCTCCAAGCCTTGCGACAACATCCATTTTCTGCTGATCTATTTTTCCGTTTTCATCGAGAATATTTTCATCAATATGCATCATTAAAACTTCTGCAATAACCAGGTTTCCGGCACCTCCTTCCTGTCCAAGCGCCTTTACTTCAATTACTTTGCATTCCATTTGAACAGGGCTTTCCTTTACCCGTGGTGGTTTTATTAGAATAGAAGGCTCTTTGGTTAATCCGGCTTTATTAAATTCATCGGTTCCTTTCGGAAACTCGCAACTGCTAAGGCTTACCTGCTGTACCATATCAAAGCTAACTACGTTCACCGCCACTTCGACCACATCCAATATATTTTCCAAAGTGTGCTTAATGGTATTATTTCTCATTCTTCTCATGGGGGAAAAAATGACTATAGGAGGATTCGCACTAAATATATTGAAATAGCTGAATGGGCTAAGGTTCACATTCCCTTTTGAATCAATAGTGGAAGCAAAACATATTGGCCTTGGGACAATAGAGTGATTCAAAAAATTATATGCTTCTGAATTTTTGACATCTTTTAAATTAACTGTTTTGAACATGTTCAATTACAAATTCTTCTTTAAGGCCAATATCGAAAAATCACTTTCATCTTTTACAACTGTATTTCTTAATATCCCCAGCTCCTCTGCTTCAATTTCAATAACATCCCCTCCTTTCAACCATTGTTCAGTATAGTTTGGATCCTTAAGTTTCCCCGTGCCATTAATTTCAAGGAAACAACCTGCNNTCCGCAAATGTCCAGTCCATATCGCCCATGGTTCCTTCGCTAACTATTACGCCATTTACTATGCATTTCATATCAAGGTTGAATCCCTTTCCAATATGGTTTTCTTTTGGGGGTAAAATATACTCACCAAGCTCATCTGGAGTTACCAACATCGGTCCCAAAACCGTAGCAAAATCCTTCCCTTTTGCAGGGCCAAGACTCAGTTTCATTTCTTCCATTTGCATCTCCCTGGCGCTGATATCATTCATGATCATATATCCGCCAATATATTCATCTGCATCCTCAGCTCTGATATTTTTACCCGGTTTACAAATAACTATAGCTATTTCCATTTCAAAATCGAGCTTACGTAATTGATCTGGCATGCAGACTATCTCTCCGGGACCCTGTATAGCATTATGGTTAGTAAAATAAAATACGGGGAACTGATCATATTCTGGTATCATTTCAAGGCCCCTGTTTCGCCTCGCAGAAGCAGCATGTTGCCTGAAAGCATAGGCATCTCTGCAACTGGTAGGATTTGGTACAGGCGCCAATATTTCAACTGAATCAAAAGGTGTGCCTGTGAATTTTCTGTTACCTTCAAGCAGTGACCGGTTTAGGGTATGGGCAATAGGGTAAATATCTTCCCAATAATTTAGAAACATTGCCATAGAAACCGGCAAATCGGGATGCAACCTGTCCAAATCGTATAAAAGTCCATCTACGAGAAAAGCCAACTGTGCATGATCCTCTTTTAGGTAAGAAACTAATTTCATTTAGTTATTTTAAATAATAGCGCAAGGTAATTGATTTTTTAAGAGGATTGGGCACTGTAATAGAGAGATATTTTTGGAAAAGAGTTCATAGATTAATAGATTTCGAATATTTTATTTTTCATATTTGTATTAAATTTGCATTAAAATTTACCTGCATGAAATTCGATAAAATTCATAATAAGGGACAGGCACAAATTTTTCAAAATAAATATCTTGAAGTTCTTACCAAAAGCCATCCGTTAATAATTTGGGGAATTTATCTGCCATTCATAATCTATCTTCCGTATTATTCATATAAGCAACTTAGTTTTTCAGGATTTGCCATTGCTGCTATTTTTTTTGCCGGTATTTTTTTCTGGAGTCTTTTTGAATATTTTGCTCACCGATATATTTTTCATTGGGTAAGCGATAATCCTCGTGCTAACAGGTTTGCTTATATAATGCATGGCAATCATCATGAGTTTCCAAGAGACCGTCAACGCTTGTTTATGCCTGCCATTCCAAGTGTCCTCTTGTCTACTGTTATTTTTGGAATTATGTATTTATTAATGAGGGAAAATGCCTTTCTATTCTTTCCTGGTTTTATGCTCGGATACCTGCTTTATGCAAGTATGCATTATGCAATTCATGCATGGAAACCACCCTTCAATTGGCTTAAGCCACTATGGCGTCAACATCATTTGCACCATTACAAAAATGAAGAAAAAGGATTTGGAGTAAGTTCATCAATATGGGATAAAGTATTCGGTACTGAATTTGACTTAAAAAAAGAAAAAGAAGACAAAAATGAAATTGAAAAACTGAAGTTTAAACGCAAAGACCTTCAGGAGACTTTGCATTAAGTTCTGGTAATTCTTTCTCTTTGATCAATAGAAATTTCTGAAAATCTACCAATTTTCATCTGCCGGCGGCTTTTTCCTTTTGGAGAATTCTTTTTTAGTAGCAATTTTTTGCAATTGCCTGTCAATTATAAGATCTGCTATGATTTTTGCGGATTCAATATCTGTATTTTGTTTCAGAAGATTTTTTAATTTATTCTCATTTACGTCAATTCTATACAGCAGTTGCACAAGGGCTTGAAAATCATTGTTTATTAACTCATTTATTAAAAAAATAAGGCGATTCCTTATTTCTTCTTTAGGTGTTTCTTTGATTGAATTTGCTGTCTCAACAATATTTTCCAGGAGTGTTAATTTGTTATCTGATTGCATTGCCCGATAAAGTTATCGAACTACTTCATTAAAACGGAATTTCATCAATATTTTTCCATTACTCCCAGGCTAAATAAGGCAAAATCATATTTTACAGGATCATCCTTATCAAATTTTCGTAGCGCTTCAGTTAATTCTATTGCTGCTTGCCAGTCTAACTGTTTTCTTCTTAACAAATTAAAATGTTTGGCAACCCTGGCAACATGAACATCGACAGGGCAGATCAACTCTGAAGGTTTAATTTTTTTCCAGAGGCCAAAATCTACGCCCTTACCATCATTACGAACCATCCACCTCAGGAAGAGGTTCAACCTTTTACAGGTAGAATTTTTTTTTGGTGAGGCAATGTGTTTTTTAGTTCTTCCAGGCACATCTTCAAGAGAAAAAAAATATTCATGAAAGTAATTCAAAGCTTGCTCAATTCTATTACCTGCAAGAGGCATTAGTTCAGCTTTGAAAAAGGCTTCTTCCAAAGACCCATATTTTGAATAATGTGTTTTAAGGAATGAAATAAAATACAAAAGATCTGTATCGTTAAAAGTGCGGTGACAAAATTTTTCTAATCTCTTCAGATTTGCGTCGGTATGATTCATACAAAAATCATACGGTGCATTGTCCATTAATTGAAGAAGTTGCTTACTCTTATTGATAATGGTTTTTCTGGATCCCCAGGAGAAAATAGCCGCAAAAAATCCTGCAATTTCTATATCCTTTTTTTGTGAAAATGAATGAGGAATACTAACCGGATCTTCTTTTATGAAAGAGAGATCATTAAAATATTCAACTTTTTGATCAAGAAACTTTTTTAAATCATGATGTGAATTATTTTTTTTCATCCTGTATCTTCAATTACTCATCCACTAAATAATCCAATAATTCACCCGATTGCCTGGTCAAGATCCGCAATTAAATCATCTGCATCTTCTATTCCCACACTCAATCTCATTAAGGAATCTACGAGCCCGTTCTTTATTCTTTCTTCTCTCGGAATACTTGCATGCGTCATGGAAGCGGGATGCCCAATGAGACTTTCTACTCCTCCGAGACTTTCTGCAAGTGAGAATAGTTTGGTAGATGAAAGCACTTTGTTTGCCGCTTCAATCCGGTCATCTTTCAGGGTAAAACTCATCATACCTCCAAAACCACGCATTTGTTTTTTTGCAACTAAGTGATTTGGATGGTCTTCAAAACCGCACCAAAAGACTTTATCAACTTTGCCGTTATTCCTAAGCCATTTAGCGATTTTTTCACCGTTTTGGCAATGACGTTCCATACGAACATGCAATGTCTTCAATCCCCTTAAAACCAAAAAGCAATCCTGGGGACCGGGTACAGCCCCACAACTATTTTGAATGAAAGAAAGCTTTTCATTGAGAGATGCGTCCTTCAAAATGAGGCATCCATGAACAACATCACTATGCCCGCCAAGGTATTTGGTTGCTGAATGCAAAACTATATCGGCTCCCCTATCTAATGGATTTTGCAGATAAGGAGAAGCAAATGTGTTATCTACACAAAGCAAAATATTGCTCTTTTTCGTTATAGATGCCACTGCTTCAATATCTGTTATATTCATCATTGGATTAGTAGGCGTTTCTGTCCAGATGAGTCTTGTATTTTTATTTATATACTTAGATATTCCATTGGCATCCTGCATATTTATAAAATGAAATTTGAGGCCATATTTCTGAAAAACCTTTGTAAATATCCTGTAGGTGCCACCATACATATCATTTGCCGCGATTACTTCATCGCCCGGGTTTAATAATTTGATTACCGCAACAGTAGCGGCCAAACCACTGGAAAAACAAAGACCATATTTCCCATTTTCAATTGCTGCCAAGGCATTTTGGAGAGCATTCCTCGTCGGATTTTGCGTCCTTGCATATTCATAGCCCTTATGTTTTCCCGGACTTTCCTGGACGTATGTGGAGGTTTGATAAATGGGTGTCATGATGGCTCCCGTAGAAGGATCCGGTTCGATGCCTGCGTGAATTAATTTAGTTGCTAACTTCAATTTATTATAGTTTAATAATGCAGTGAGATGAACCTGTTTGTCAGAAAGATTGATATTAAAGAACTATCGGTAATGAAACTTTAACATCTTCCCAATACATATCCATATTTGCTCCTTCAATGGTTTTAGTAAAAACAATCGTCATAGCCTGCGTTATTTCATTTTTCTTTACGGGTAAATCCATTCGCACTGCGTCTTTGGTAGAATCATACCTGAAACTACCCCATGTATCTGTGTCCTTATTAATTATGAGTGTCCACTTATCAGGATAAGGAATTGCATAGAGCGTGTAACGGCCTTTCTTAATTTTTTTCCCGTTAACTTTTACATCGTTAAAAAAATCTATCTCTGTAGCCTCGTTTGCACCTAACCTCCAAACATTTCCATAAGGTTGCAAATCACCAAAAATTTTACGACTGTTTATTTGTGGCCTGCTGTAAACAACACGCATTACCAATGGTTCAGTAGCCTTTCCCTGAATTTTCAAAATTGGATAGTTATCAGGATAATAACTCATGTCCATAGGTGATTTATCAAGGGGAGGAAGCGAAGAATCGGTCAACTGTGCTACCGCCTGAAAACTTAACATTATCAAAAGAACGGAAATATATTTTTTCATGATTTTTTTGATTTGCAAATATAAAAGGATTTAGTCACCTAAGAGTTTGCTCATATTATTTAAAGAAAACTGCTTAAGCTCAGGAAAAAATTCTGCATAACAATTATTTAATTCTATATAATTCTTATTAAAAATTTCAAAAGCAATATCAGATTCCTTCAGATAAAGAGATCTTGAAACCATCCCATAGAAACTTCTTTGAATCCCTTGTTTAAACTGATAATTATACAACCAGTCCTGGGCTTTCATATAGGTAAACATTTTTTGGAAAGGGATAGGCAGCAAAGTGATATTCATTTCAAGCTGCTGATATGTTTCTATTGTAAAGTTTTTTAAGTTACGATATTGCGCAAATTGAATAGCATCAAGAGAAAGAAAATGATCATATACAACATCTATAAAGGCCCCTGAATATAGGCGATACTGAGGCCTGAAAAAATTTTTAGCCTTAGCGGTAACAGGATGCCTGTCTGTATATTCATCTATTAAACGATGGAGACGAATTCCTTTCTGGATTGTTTCAGGGTAGCTGTATTGAGTTTTACCTTTTACAAAATCGCTAATGACATTTCCTGCAAGGATATCCCTGTTATTAAAAGAAAGAAAGGCATGTGCGAGGTAATTCATATTCAAAAATACCATCATTCCGTGTTAAGGCCTGGTTATAATAAAGATACTCTCATGCCGCTCCTAATTTTCCATTTTATTTCACGCAAAAAAATGAGTAAATTACAATAGAAAAATATTCATCTTTTTATTAAATTTAACTATCATGGATAATAAAGAAATTACAAACCTGTCAATGGGAAGCAATGAATTGGGAAAGGAATCAAGCGAAACTAACCGTACTGCCAATATTTTAGCTGGTAGAAATACCCAGCTCCATGTTGCTGCTATGGGTCACAAAAAAAAGAAAGAAGAAAAAGAAGAGAAAAATGTGAATGATGACGAAAAAGTTATAAAGAATCAGGATAGTAAGGAAGAGTTCTTACAATCGAATGAAACTGACGAATGATATTTTCCTCATTATTCATTTTTGGTGCAGGTCCTAAACCTGTTTTTTTTTATTTTTGTATGAATTGTTTCCTTATTTTCTTACTTATTCCATAAGATTCATCAATTAAATTCTAAGAAAAGTAATTGGGTAAATATTTACTGAGATCGAAATGAAACTTTTTTAATCACAAACTGAAAACTTTCCGCCTACATATAATTTATGTTTTCAATAGAGAACAAGAACGAAAATGGTTTTCTTAAAACCATTTTAAGAGATCAAAGTACAAAAACTTATGCTGTTATTCTTCCAGCCTGCGGAGCTATTCTCGGGTCTTTTAGCGTAGAAGGTAATAGCGGACCAGTGAACGTAATTGATAGTTATGAAACCCAGGAAGAATTTATTAAGAATGCCGAATCTAAAGGATTTTTAGGCTCAAAATTATCGCCTTTTGTTTGCCGGCTGCATCACGGATCTTATCACTTCGGTGANNAACTCGAAAGTTTTTACATGGGAAAACACGCAATCCATGGATTACTTTACAAAAAGGAATTTAAGGTCACAGGTCAAACTGCCAATGAGTCCAATGCGTCTGTGACCATGAAATATGAATACCGGTCAGAGGATAAGGGGTATCCTTTTAATTATGATTGCATTGTTACCTGGCAATTGGAAAATGATAACCGCCTTTCTGTTATTACAGAATGTGTAAATAAAGATGCCGGATTAATTCCAATGCAGGATGGCTGGCACCCATACTTTAATTTAGGTGGCCCTATAAATGAATTACAATTGGAATTTCAATCAAAAGAAATGGTGGAGTTTAACAATGAATTAATCCCGACACAAAACTTGATTCCATATTCAGAATTTAATAGTATTAAAAATATCGGAAATACATTATTTGATAATTGCTTCGCTTTAAACATGGAGGCTCGTCAGCCATTGTGCGTTTTGCGAAATCCATTAAAAAAAATTGAGTTGGAAATTTACCCGGGGAAATCATATCCTTATTTACAAATCTATATCCCGCCTCACAGGAAAAATATAGCCATTGAAAACATAAGCGGAGCTCCTGATGCATTCAATAATGAAATGGGGGTTATAACGCTTGAGCCGGGAGAATCAGCGTTGTATGAAACTTCTTACTTAAATTCTTATAATAAAATTAATCCAACCCTTTTTATAGAAACTTATCAAACCTTTAAGTATATCTTCTTCCTATCCATCCACCAAACTATTAACCAATAGAAGGTTATCATACAAATAGCATAAAAAAGAGAACCGTTTTTTAAATTTGAAAAAAGCGGGTGACATACATATTCATAAAACCATTCGAATGGAGTAAGGTAAATTGTCTTACCAAGAGCGTCTATGGAAGAAGGAATTCCTATTAATCCAAGGGCACGGGGTAAAAAGCCACTTAATACAAAAATGAAAAGAGGGTTTTTCCCAAAAACATCAAAGAATTTACTAAGCCATCCCTTGTGATTTTTTAATTCAATTACATAAATCATTACACCAAGTATTACCATAGCAAGCCCTGTTGTATAAACAATATAAGAGCTTGTCCATATTTTCTTGTTGAGCGGAAATACCATATCCCAGGCATAACCGGCAAATAGAAAAACAGCCCCGGCAACAAATAAGCCATTCACCATCTCCGGAGTTTTCCCTTTTTTTACGATATAATCCCCAACGAGATACCCAAATATTACCTGGACAACAGCGCCAAACAAACTCATGAATCCTTCAGGATCAAAAGCTATTGGATGGCCATTAAGCGATTCGCCATGATACATATGGCCTTCGCCAAGCATCGATTTGTCTATGTTAGTTCCAAACCAGCCGGTTAAGCTAAAGGGGTCTGAAGGATTTCCGGCAATACATAAAAACCAATAGCCTAAAAGAATAACGCATGCTATGAAAAATGCACCGCGTATTTTGAAAAAATAAATTATAACCGAAGCAAAAAAGTAAGCAAGTGCAATCCGCTGCAAAACTCCCAAAATTCTAACCCCGGCAGGATGACCCTGAGCATCTATGTAACTCCAGGGCTTCCAAACCAAAATATTATTATCCCATTTCACAAATGGCATCCAGTTAAGCATAAGCCCAATGAAAAATATCAGAAATGTTCTCTTTATGATTTTTTTCCAAAATTCAGATTGGCCCGCAATCTCAAGCCTTGGCATTACAAAAGCCAGTGCGTTTCCAACGGCAAAAAGAAAAAACGGGAAGACCAGGTCGGTTGGAGTAACTCCATGCCATGGTGAATGATCAAGGGGAGCATAGATATGATCCCATGTTCCCGGGTTATTAACCATTATCATGAGACAAACAGTTGCACCGCGAAAAACATCCAGGGAATAAAATCGTTCCTTCATTTCGTATAATTGAATAAAAAGAAAAATGTTCCTGCAGGCTAAGAAAAATCCAAGTTAGCGGTTACGAATGTACAGATTTGTTCGATGAATGATCCAAATTGAATTTATCAGGTTAGATTAAAAATTCATAGAAAATTTGTCCAGGCATTAGACAGCCACCGGTATTTTGTCAAGGCCAAAAAAACGCTAAGATTGCTCTTTGTTTACCAGTCCGTATTTTTTAGAAAGGACTTTTTTATTGATTTTTCTTAAATGCGACTTCTTTTTAGGCTCCCGGTTTTTCTTGCCGAAATCTGTATGGTAGTGGTGACTTTCGAGAAATTTTTTCTGAATGGAATACCATTTCTTTTCATCATGCAGGTCTGCATAAATTTTCATTTCTTCAAACAGGTCGTTACTGATAT
>PKYU01000087.1 GCA_003132765.1 Chitinophagaceae bacterium
TCTCTACTGTTAATTATATGGTTAATTCAGATATGGTAGGAAGATTGAATGACAGCACCCATTTTCTGACGGTCGGGGGTTATGGCACTTCCCCTTCCTGGGAAAGTGTTTTGGATGATAAAACAAAATATATTAACGTAAAATTTGATTCAAGTGGCATAGGGCCAAGTGACCATACTTCGTTTTATCTTAAAAATATTCCGGTTTTATTTTTCTTTACCGGAATTCACCAGGATTATCATAAGCCAACTGATATCACAAACAAAATAAACTTCCCCGGAGAACTGACCGTGATAAAATACATTTATCACGTAATAGATGAAACAAATAAACTTGGGAAGCTTGCTTTTACCAAAACCCGCGGACCGAAAATGGAAGGGAAACGCTTCACTGTGAGCTTAGGCATAATGCCGGACTACACTTTTAGCGGAGCCGGCATCCGGGCTGATGGAATAATTGATGGAAAAATAGCCCAGAAGGCGGGTATTCAGGCGGGTGACATAATTATAAAACTTGGTGAAAATTCCTTTTCAGACATAAATCAATACATGAATGTGCTGAGTAAGTATAAAAAAGGAGATCCGACTACAGTCACTGTTTTGAGGGGCAAAGATCAATTGACTTTCAATATTATTTTTTAAAGTTCTTAATTTTAAGAGCGCTTTATACCTGATGAAACTTAGGATAGATAATGATTTAATGGTTGAAGAATTTTTCGAAGATACTCGTCTTTTGGGCATCGTAGCGTCTATTGAACAATATAGATTTTGCTGGTACCTAAACCAAATGTTGAATTTTGATTTCAGAATTAATAATACTATTGAAATACAACTTAATAAAAAAACGAGAAAATATTTCTTTCCTATTTATGAATATGGCGAGCAATCGGGCACAATAAAACATTACCTTTACAACAATCATGATGATGGGGAATATTTGCTGCCGGAATTTAAGCATCTCGATTTTTTATGGCTGATAAAAGATGATATCATGCATGATAATGAAGTAAATTTACTTACGAGTTCCATAAAAAGTATTCCGCACGTGCAACTAATTACTGAACTAACAAATGAAAAAATAAAAAATAAACAACACCTGATTTTCTAATAATAAAATTTTGAACAATGTGGAAGGAGCAAAATAATTCACTTCATAAGAAATTTGAATTCAAAGATTTTTCAGAGGCTTTTGCCTTTATGACCCGGGTTGCCCTGGCAGCTGAAAAGATGGATCATCATCCAAAATGGACCAATGTATATAATACCGTTGAAGTCTGGTTGTCTACTCATGACGCAGGAGACATCGTTACAGAAAAAGATCGTAAGCTCTCCAAAATGATTGATACCTTATGTTGATTTAGGGAGAACCACCCTTTTCTTATAATATTTCCAAAGTCCAAATAAAGAAGCTACCATCCATGAAATTTCTAAAACAATAAATGGTGTATAATGGATCAGAAAGGGCGCAAATGCTGCAAGGCCACTTCCTATTAAATTCATCAATAAATAAAGAAGCCCTTTTTTGGAAATCTTGTTAGTAAGAATCAGAATAAAAGCAATCAATAATATTGCGACGCCAATACTTCCAACCAAATCGCTAATCCTCATCTTATGGGTTTATATAAATTGACTTTTCTTTCTTAGAAACGAATACTCCGACAGGATTGATAAATTTTTCAAAGCCCTCTTGAATCAATAGCTCCTTAACCTGCGTTACGGATTTTGGAGCCACAGCAATCAGCAATCCTCCACTTGTTTGAGGGTCTGCAAGGATTGATTTTTCATATTCTGTAATGGACCCTACTTTTTCTCCATAACTATCCCAGTTTCTGTGAGTACCTCCAGGAATGCAATTTTTTTCTACATAATATTTATNNCGCATTTAGTTGCATCATTTGTGTTGAAGCGAGGTATTTATGAGTATCCTCCAACAATCCCTTTTTTTCTGCAGTTGTTAAAATACCCACACCAAGAGGCTTAGTTAGAAAAATAAAGTCGCCTTCCAGGGCTGTATTATTCTGCTTTATATTTTCAAGGTTTACTAATCCATTTACTGCCAAACCAAAAATTGGTTCGGGGCTGTCAATGCTATGGCCTCCTGCGAGGGGAATTCCTGCCTCAAGGCAAATGCTCCTTGCTCCTTCAATAACCCTTTGCGCTATTTCCGGTTCAATTTTGCTTATCGGCCAACCCAAAATTGCTATAGCCAAAACTGGTTTGCCACCCATCGCGTATATATCACTTATTGCGTTTGCTGAGGCAATTCTTCCGAAGTCATAGGGGTCATCTACGATAGGCATAAAAAAATCTGTCGTGGAAATTAAAGCTGTTCCATTTCCCAGATTGTAAACAGCCGCATCGTCTTTGGAGTGGTTGCCAACTATTAAATTTTTGTTATCAGGAACTGCAAGATTATTGGTTAATATTTTTTCCAAAATACCGGGAGAAATCTTACAGCCGCAACCGGCGCCATGAGAGAATTGAGTTAATTTAATTGAGTCACTATTTTTTGCATCAATTGAAACAGCGGCCATAGCTTATGGAAATTTAAACTTTATTTTTTTCTTTTTCTTTTTAAGATAATAGCGGTATTTTTTTGTAAATCGCCACTAAAACTTATGTAATAATTTTTTTCACCATCATGAACTACTAGCAAACCTGTATTAGGTGGAATACTTCCAAGATTTTCGGCATACATGACCAGCACAATTGAATNNTCCCCATTTCCGGTGTAAGATAAATAGTTTTGTCGATCGCTTTTGTAGACAAGCCTTCCATCGGCATAATTACTTTTCCGTTTAAAAGCACACTTACGGTATCTCCATCCACTTCACCATTGTCGTAAAGAGTTAACGTAAGACTATCGCTATTTATATCTACACTTTTTATGGTTTCAATCTTTCTTGAGCTAATTTCTGCAGCTGCTTTAGGTGCTTGCTTTACTATCAGGTTTGCATTGTTGATATTCTCCTTTTTTACCACAAAGTTTTGAATGGTATCTTTTTTTGGAGTAATTACATTATCTGTATTTGTCTCTTTGGACTGAGCTTTTTTCGAGTAGGTTTTTTCAGAATTTAAACTGGATAAAGTTGTCGCCTTTTCTTCTCTTCGCTGTTTCTGGAGGCCAGCATTTTGTGGTTTATTTTCAATTGATGGTGTTTTTAAAATAGTTACACTTTCGGAGTCTTTTGCCAAATGATATGAAGGTGGTATATTATTTTGTCGATTTGCATTTGATGCATTTACCTGTTCAATAGATAATGAACCCGGTTTATCTGCAATCTTAGCAACATTAGTTGGCTCACGTTTTTCCATAAACGACAATGAACGCGCCAGACCTAATTTTTCCAGTTTTGGAATTAAATCATCCTCCGTAATTTTCTTTTTCTTTTCGAGGTAGATATTTCCTGTTAGCCCTTTATAAGTCCTTGTTTGGTTAGTGCTCCACTGACCTCGCAAGACCAGTGTGCTGTCATTTTTTTGAATCAGCGTGAGCAGGCTCGACATTTTAACTCCTTTTGCTGGAGGGGCAGAATAATTATTATAAATCAGTTTATCGTCTTCGACCTGGTATATCTCGCCTTCCATTTTTATTTTTACCGCTTTAATACCAATATTTTCAATGCTGTCAATCAGGAAAGTAGTGTGAGAATATCCGCTTAGTTTTCCTTCATATTCGCTTATAGCCAATTCATATTTTATACTCTGATTGGTTGTATCATTGAACATAATTCCAGTCCATAATCCGATTATATCCTGTGCAGGAAGTTGTATTGGAAGCAGAAATAATATGAATAAAAATTTCATTTATAATTATAGCTTTTAAGACATGATCTCAGATTGGAGCAAGAAATAATTTTTTTGCATTCTTGATATCAACGGTTTTACAGGGTATTTTATTTAATAAAGTTTCATGATTTTCCCTTTTGTAAAGGCTATTATTATATAGTTTATCGTAATAATGAAGAAGAATTGAAAAACATTCATTAACCTTATCATCCATCAAAAAATCAATCGCATTTTTTGTTTCAAGACCCCCTAATCTTTTTTTTTGCTTCATTATGGAATCAATTAAATCATTCTTATTGTATGAACCATAATTTTGTACAATTTGAAGCAGTCTTTCTTCAAAAGGGATATCCAAAAAAAATAAGGCGCTTTTTCTCATTTGATCCCAAAATGATCCTGGAATTCCGACAGAACCAATATGCCTGCTTTCATCTTCAATCCAAATTTCGGGTGAAATTTCACTGTTACCCGACNNTTTTTTTCAATAGCACATGAGATTCTATATAATTTCATGGCAAGAAGATTTTCAAACATTTCCTGGCTTGGTTGAGGATGTTCTCCTAAAGAGCCAAATGCAGAGCCTTTGTGATTAGCAACGCCTTCCAAATCAATAACAAAATTTCCATTATTTTTCATTGACAGGAGTAGGTTTGTTTTTCCAGAACCAGTATATCCTCCAAGAATATTTAGTTTATATTCTTTTTCAAATTGCGAAATTGCCCAGTTTCGAAATGACTTATATCCTCCCCTGAGCGTATATATCTTAAAGCCATAAAGATTAAGCAACCATGCTACTGCGCCACTTCTCATTCCACCTCTCCAACAGTGGACCAGAACAGGATTCGCGATTAGCGTAGCGTTTTCTATTCCCTTGTTCCTTTTCCAATTATTTAATAATTTTTCTGCCTCGACAGGTAACACTTTCATTCTATCTGAAAAATATTCCAGTCCAATATTTACAGCGAGTTGCCGGCTTTGGTGCTTATAAGCAGTGCCAATATTTTTCCTTTGTTCGTTTGAAAAAAGAGGTAAGGGTACTGCACGTGGAATGTGAGCATGAACATATTCGCCCGGACTTCTTACATCTAACACCGGAGATGTTTCCGATAGCTTTAAAAAAATTTCAATATCAAGTTGCTCTATAGCCATTGCATTTATTATTCCATTATCCAAACAAAAAAGCCACTTTTTATAGTGGTTTCAAATAGTTATTAAATAAAGATAAATTCTTGCTTTATCCGTTCATTGACGTAAGGAATTCCATGTTGTCTTTAGTGCCCTTCATGTTCTTCATCAGAAGATTAATGGCTTCTTCCGGATTCATATCTGCCATATGGTTACGTAATACCCACATGCGTTGTAACACTTCTTTGTCTAGCAATAGGTCGTCACGCCTTGTAGATGAAGCAACAATATCGATAGCAGGAAATATTCTCTGATTCGATAATCTTCTGTCAAGTTGCAATTCCATGTTACCTGTTCCTTTAAATTCTACAAAGATAACTTCGTCCATTTTGCTTCCTGTATCAACCAGTGCTGTTGCAATTATAGTAAGTGAACCACCAAATTCAATTTTTCTTGCAGCGCCAAAAAACTGTTTCGGCTTTTGCATAGCATTTGCTTCCACACCACCGGATAAAACCTTACCACTTGCCGNNGGGTAATGCTATCAAGCAGAATCACTACATCGTGACCACATTCCACAAGCCTCTTGGCTTTTTGCAAAGCCATCGTACTAACTTTCACGTGTTTTTCTGCTGGCTCGTCGAATGTAGAAGCAATGACTTCAGCCTTAACACTGCGCTCCATGTCCGTAACTTCTTCCGGCCTTTCATCCACCAATACTATCATTAGATAACATTCGGGGTGATTGGCTGCAATTGCGTTGGCAATTTCTTTAAGCAACATTGTTTTACCAGTCTTAGGTTGTGCTACGATGAGCCCTCTTTGACCTTTTCCGATAGGGGTAAATAAATCAATAATTCTTGTAGAAAGATTACTGGGTGTTAAAAACAAGTTCAATTTTTCAAATGGAAAAAGAGGGGTAAGATAATCGAATGGTACACGGTCCCGAACTTCATCAGGTCCTTTACCATTAATTGTCTCAACCTTTAATAAAGCAAAATATTTTTCACCTTCCTTTGGAGGTCTGACAGAACCGTAAACTGTATCTCCAGTCTTTAAACCAAATAATTTGATTTGAGAAGGAGAAACATAAATATCATCAGGTGAGGAAAGATAGTTGTAATCACTGCTCCTTAAAAAACCATAGCCATCCGGCATCATTTCCAAAACACCCTCTGCCAGAATAACTCCATCAAATTCAATATTAAAAGCAGATTCTTTCTTGTGATGATGTGTTTTAGACTGACCCTGAAATGAAGTACTCATCTCGGGTTCCAAAACTTCTTCCTCGTTATCATCATTTAACAATTCAACCAAACCCGGTGCGATAGATTTTGGATCCGTTGGGTCGAGAATACCTTCAGAAGGAGACTCATCATCTACAACTTCCAATTCCTCTTCTTTATGTTTCTTAGGAGGCTTTTTCTTATCGTCTGTTTTTTTATGCTTAAGTTCCTGTTCTTCAGGAATATTATCGGCAACCGGTGGTTCACCAGCAGAGGATTTAACAATTCTTTTCCTCTTTGGTTTTTCAGGCTCTAAGGATTTTTTTTCAGTGTTATTCATCAATGATTGTTTATCAAGAATTTTATAAATTNNGAAATACTTTGTTGCTCAGCTATATCCAGCAACTCCGGAACGAGCATTTCGTTCAGCTGTAAAATGTCGTACATAAAGTGACGTGTAGGTTAATAATCGGGCGAACCTGAAAATTGCAAAATCTAAATTTTGATGATTTATTATGGAATGGATTCTATTAAAAACTATTACCGAGGAGACCATATCACAGAAGTAACAGTCAGCTTTCTGATGCAATAATACATCAAATTTGCAATAAATGAAAAATATTTAATAGTTTATCTCCTCATTTTAATTCCGTTTTATGAAATATTCTCAGAAAATAGCCATTAGTACATCATTTCTAGGGATATAATCAGATTTGAAACTCCTTGCTGATACTTTATATTTGCACCAATTTTTAGGAAAAGAAATGTTTAACAACAAAATTCGCATAAAGGATGTCTTGACCAGCGATAAGACAAATTATGCAGTAACAGTAATGGGTTGGGTACGCACTTTCAGAAATAATCAATTTATTGCCTTAAATGACGGTAGTACAAACCAGACGTTGCAGATAGTAGCTGAACTTGGTCGGTATGATGATGCATTACTAAAAAGAATAACAACAGGAGCTTCCCTGAAAGTGACTGGTGAAATTATATCATCAATGGGTAAAGGGCAAAAAGTAGAATTGAAGGCAAATAACATAGAAATTATAGGGGATAGTGACCCCGAAAAGTTTCCACTTCAGCCCAAAAAACATAGTCTCGAGTTCCTAANNCCTTTTGCAATTCATAAATTTTTTAATGACAAGGGTTTCGTCTATTTAAATACTCCCATTATTACCACTTCTGATGCAGAAGGTGCCGGTGAAACATTCCATGTAACGAATTTCGATCCGGGAAATGCTCCAAAAAAAGAAGACGGAACTATAAATTATGAAGAAGTNNTATGGCCCAGGGGCTGATCTATACTTTTGGCCCCACCTTCCGGGCGGAAAAATCAAAAACCAGGCGTCACCTTTCCGAATTCTGGATGATAGAACCCGAAATGGCTTTTTATGATCTTGAAGATAATATGAATCTTGCCGAAGAATTTATAAAATATATTATCAGGTATGCTTTGGAAAATAACCCAGAGGATCTTGAATTTTTGGCATCAAGGCTGACTGAAGAAGAGAAACAAAAACCGCAGAATGAGCGCAGCGAAATGGGGCTTATTGAGAGGCTCGAATTTGTGGTTAATAATAATTTCGAAAGAATTAATTATACAGAAGTTATTGAAATTCTTAAAAATTCCAACTATAACAAAAAGAAGAAATTTCAATTTTTGATAGATAAATGGGGAGTTGATTTGCAAAGCGAGCATGAACGTTATCTCGTAGAAAAACATTTTAAGAAGCCGGTAATCATAACAAACTACCCGAAAGAAATTAAAGCCTTTTATATGAGGCAAAATGATGATGGAAAAACTGTTGCTGCAATGGATATTCTTGCGCCCGGAATAGGAGAAATTGTTGGTGGTTCGCAAAGAGAAGAGCGGCTTGATAGACTGGAAGAGCGTATGAAAGAAATGAATATTCCGTTTGAAGAATTATCCTGGTATCTTGATACAAGAAAATTTGGTACTTATCCTCATGCTGGCTTTGGATTGGGCTTCGAGCGTCTCGTGCAGTTCGTTACAGGCATGGCTAATATTCGTGATGTAATTCCTTTTCCCAGGTACCCAAAAAATGCAGATTTCTAATCATTAATTGCCACAGGCTTTAAGAAAGCCCGAATTCGGGTACCAACATCTTCCCTGATGTTATTGTAAAAAAGATTATAGTCTGCTATGTGATAGTTTTTGGTTTTTAGAAATATGTTTCCAAAAAATCTGGGCTTATTCACCCATAATACATTTCCATGAATTTGAGCATGCACAAGCCCGGGAATCACCTTATTAAAGTTTTTGAGGATGCCGCCTTTATTCAGACTCGAATTTGCAAAGCTGGTATCCATTGTCCATGTAAGTGGATTAATTACATAGGCTTTTTGATTTTCCTTATTAATGTATGGAGCTATAAATCCTTCTTCAAAAGTTCTCCAGCTGATAAAACAGCCAGTAGAAGTTGAATCCAAACAAGGTTTCAATTGAGTAAAGTAATTAATAAAAACGGGTAACCCAATAATGTAGGCACAAACCAATTGTTTTTGTAATTGCTTGCCTTCAAAAAAATCCTTTAGCAACCTTCCTGCATGCAGGGTGCCCTGGCTGTGAGAAGCAATAATCATTGGCCTGCCTTTATTATAATGCTGCAAATAATAAATAAAAGCAGCTTTTATGTCCTCATAGGCAAAATCAAAAGCTGAATCTGCTTTTACCTTATTATTTACATAAAACGCCTGGAGATTCGCCTGCCGGTATCGGGGGGCAAATATTCTGCAATATTTGTTGAAAACACTTGCCTGGTATAGTATTGTTGATTTATCTGTTTTTTCATTGATTGTTTTATCATCAATATCCGCATTCCACCCCATTGGCATTTTCTTATCTGTATATGTAGTTGGATAAATGAAAAAGACATCAGCGATAGAGTCTCTTAGACTATTTCTTATTTCAGCAGGAATATTGTCAGACGAATCATATTTGCCAGGATTTGCAGCCCAATAGTTTATATTGCTATAGTCTGGTTTACCATTTTCACTTTTAAAATCATAACTTACAGAGGCTATATACTTGTTTGAAGAGCAGGACGATATGCAAAATATTATCAGAAATAAAATATTATTCTTTATGAAACTTAAAGAAAGAATTCTTTTGTAATTTGTCATACCCAAAGCTACACTCACAATCTCAAATTGAAAATATAAGCATATGAACATTCCAATTGTTGATTTAGAAGATTTCTTAAGGGGGAATTCAAAACAAAAGTCGGCTTTTGTCAATTCACTAGGAAAAGCTTTTGAAGATGTAGGATTTGTTGCCGTAAAAAACCATGGAATAACCATCGAGGTTATAGAAGGGTTATATAAGAATGTTCAACAATTTTTTTCTCTTCCCGTTGAAA
>PKYU01000294.1 GCA_003132765.1 Chitinophagaceae bacterium
AATACCACGAATTTGCACTACTGCTGCCCCACCAGGCGCACCGGTTGTGAATACGGTGACACCAGAAGCCTGTCCCTGCAATAGACCTTCTGTACTTCCCGATGGTGTTTGTTTCATGTCTGCAACATTGACCACAGAGACGGACCCGGTAATATCTTTTACTCTTTGTGAAGTATAACCGGTCACTACTACCTCGTTGAGTCTTGTTGCAGCAATACTTAATGAAATCTCTCCAAGGTCTGTTTTCCCTTCGGTATTTATCTCTGCATTCTCGAATCCAACCTCAGTTATAATGAGCGTACTTTTATTTCCGGGGACCTCTATAGAAAAGGATCCGTCAGCATTTGTTTGTGTAGCTAATTTTGCTCCTTTCACTTGTATTGTAGCTCCAATTATTGGATTATTGCTGGCACTGTTGATTACTTTACCGGTAATTGTTTTTTGGGCAAACCCAGTTAAAGAGAAAAGAAATAAAATGATGGGGATAAAACTGAACTTAAGCGGTTTGATTTTGTTTTGTACCATAGCAGTCGTTTTTTAAATTATTTTTATAGAAGACTTAAACGATAACAAATCTAAATTTATATTGCTCCGATCTGCCTATTATTACTACATCAATGCTACATCATATTGCCCGAAAACTCCTGAAAACAGGCTTTATGGTACTTCTTCACTACATCTGCAAAAAAAATAGCTTTTTTGTAAAAAAAGAGAAGTTAAATCTGAAGAAAAATATTATTTGAGGTTCTGAATTAAAGTAGATTGAATTTGTATAAATTCGCGGGTCTTCAATTATATCTGTCTGGGAAGCTAATGCTATGTCAACTGAACTTCTGCCGCATATAAAGACTAAATTTAAATAAGAAATTTCAATCCTGAAATTACCTGTTTTAAAAACTTGTGTTTTGAAGCATACTGTATCAACTTGCCTTTAGTTTACAACGGGCATCCACAAATCGAAAAGAAAAGGATAACTTACGGATCAGTGATTTTTCCGATTTCAATAATATGATCCAAAAATAGATTAAAGCTGCTAAGGGTGGTTTCATTTATTTGCCTGTTCCTAATTGATGGCTTCACGAAAATTCAATAAAAAATGAAACCGCCCCCTCCATATTGAGGCGGCTTCATTAAACCAACAGGAACAATAGTTCACGCTATAAATTGAGTAATAAGGGCCCGATTATTTTACAGGCTCTGAATTACTTACAAAAGCTAAATGCTTACTATCCGGCGACCATGAGGTAACATTTATTGTACCCTGGCCTCCATATAGATATGCAATTACTTTTGGTGCGCCTGGTACAGTTAAAGGCATTAGCCTAAGCATAACCTGTTTATATGCCGGGTGCCCGCTCGGGTCAATGTCATATGGAAATGAGATCGTGACCATCCATTTTCCGTCTGGTGAAATATGTGGAAACCAATTATTATACTGGTCAAAAGTTAGTTGCTGTTTTTCAGAACCGTCGGGCTTCATGCGCCATATCTGCATTGTGCCTGATGCATTGGCATTATAATAAATGTATTTACCATCAGGAGAATACTCCGGCCCGTCCACGTGACCCGTGGTATTGGTGGTAAGTGGCGATTCCATTCTGTCTGCCAAAGAAACCTTGTACAAATTATAAATATTACTTCCGTTTCGCTTTGCTACTATCGCCACATCCTTGCCATTAGGGCTCCAGCCATGAAGGTAGGATGGTGTGCCTTCCGTTATTAACCGTGGTTCTCCTCCGGATAACGGAAGTGTATATACTGTAGAACCCCCGCCAGGCAGCCCTTCCCGACTGCTGCTGATGCCCAGCATTTTCCCGTTAAAAGAAATTATGTGATCGTTGTTGATCTTCTCAACATCGCCCGTGTTCAGCTTTTCGGGGGTGCCCCCTTCAATCGGAATTGTATATAAAGACCCGCCTTCATTAAATAATAATTTTTTGCCATCAGGCATCCAGTTAGGCGCNNGGAGGAATTATTGCATGAGGATTTGAAGTGAAAGGATGCGTTACCGGTGCATCAATCCGGACATTCCAAACTTTGGCATGCGCCACGGTATTAGAATCGTGGGAACAGATGTAAATACCTACCAGCACATCGCCATTTAATACATCATTGCAGGAGCCAACTAACTGCAAAGGTTCGCCGGGATGAGCGATTTTCATGTTTATTGTTTTACCAATTCGCTCCAATTGAATGGTTTGGCCCCCTTGCTTTGGATAAAATCTTTCTTCCTCGGGGTCACGCATAAACATTCCTTTGAATGGCCTCCATTGAAGTACTACAAGCCCGTCTATATGTTTACAGCCATTTACACTTGCAGCATCAGCATCAGTTGATTCGCGGATCATCCAGCCAATCTTACGATGACCAATGGATCCGGAAGTATCGCCGGTAAAAGCAAAATCTGCGGTGAGAATAAAATCACCTTTAATCCTCTTGTAAAGGAAATGGAATTCATCCTTATTGAACCAGATATTATCCCCGGCCCCTGATAAGGAATAGGTCTGGGTGGCTTCATCATAACTGGCCGACCCTGCTAATTTTGGATTACCTATATCAAGGTTGTCCTCAAAAATTCCAATCGGATGTTGTGCAAAACTGCTTTTAACAGCAAAGATGAAAAAAAGAAAAAAGACGATTTTTGAACTAATCGCCAATATTCGATGCCGGGAAAAAAATGCTTTATTATTCATGTGTTTTGGGTTTAAAAAAGTGAATATTAAATTTTCAATGATTATAATTTTACTGTTTGTATTTACAACAGTTATGTTTAAACTAACGGCCAAGATCAAGATATTTAGGTTCAATATTCCAACCTTCCACTTTGAGTTGTATTTTTGCGTTGCCGATCTCTCTTAAAGGACAACTAACCGTAGTCGTTATAGATTGACCTGCAGGAACAGAAAAATAATTATCGGACCAAAAACTGGGCAAAACTTCCTCGCCATCTTTTATCACCTGCGGATTGAGGAAGAATGCCAACTTTGAAGAATTATTGATAAACTTCATCGTCCAAAAGGCATTCCCGTCCTTCTTTTCTGAACCAACTACTTTAATGTCTACTGATGCCTTAGGCATTTTGACCAGGTCACCAAATTGATGATCTGGAGACATCCAATAAACATTATGCGAAAGCAGCTTACCCTCGCTGTCTCTCATCTTCAACAAAACGAATGAAATTCCCCCTGTTTTCTTTAAAATTTCACGCAGGTTAATCACCTCTTTTACATCTGTGGTATCCAGGTCGGCAAATCCCTCACGGCTGAACAAGGAGCCTCCTTCCATATTTAGTATTTTAACCTCGTATTTTAACCCCCGCCTCTTAATATAAGTACGGTTAATAAGTGCTACTGAAGAGTCATCCAGGTTGAGTTGTATATGAATAGGCTCACAAGCTCTTTGTATAAAATAATATCCGGCATTTGGCTCAAGGTACCAGTCATATATTTGCCATATAACGCTTGGGAAAGCTGCATTCAGTTTCCAGAGCATAACACCGCCGGTTTCATTCAATTTATGACCTGCAGCTTCGAAAATTGACCGGTAACCAGCCGCATTCAATAATTGCATCTTAATCGNNACCATGGCATTATAGTAAGTATTGTATTTGCCATTACCCGTGCATGCATCATGATATCCCCATGAATCATTAAGCGGATAGGGGAGTGTGCTGTCTGGAATCAAATCAGGAATAATTTTGGCAAGTGTATTATAAGGTGGCTGGGAAGGAATACCTGTTTCGTCTTTAAACACCCAATCCCTTCCTGCATCTACAAGTTTAAAATATTGAGCATCATCCTGCCATGAATAAGGTCCGCTGCTATAAACGCCTGAAGGCTCATTATCCGGCCAGGATTTTTTCCAATCTGCCGGCGTTCTTGAAAATCCTGATGAGCAGGGAATGAATGGCCTGGTACCATCAAGGCTGGCCACATTATCTCTCATGGCATTATATAATTCCTTCCTGGCATGGCCTTCGTTACCTCCGGTCCAAACCAACAAACTCGGATGGTTTCGAATACGGTATATCGTACTTATTACGTTATTAATGAAAATAGATGATTCAAGAGGCCATTCTGCTGACCCTTTGAAGCCACCGTTCGTGTCGCCGGTAATCCAGAAATCCTGCCATACCAGTAAGCCATAACGGTCCGCGAGTTCA
>PKYU01000440.1 GCA_003132765.1 Chitinophagaceae bacterium
ATAGGGACTGAAGAAATGCGTTTTATTATCTCCCGGGAAAGTAATTAGTCGGTTATCTGGTTCATGATCTTCTTCTGTTTTTGTTGTTTTAGCAATCATGTAACAAAAGAATAATGTTTTTACTATCCTGCGTCTGTAAAAGATACCCAATTTTCTAAAAATCAAAATTCCAACCAATGATAATACCACAAAGAAAGATATGAAGGAAACTGTTTCATCTGCACAATATCCCATTTGTAACAGACGGAGTAAATAACCTGTTAAACCAACCAACAACATAAAGGCACTCACTGTAACCATATTCCGGAAAAGAAAATAAAAACCCTGGTAATTTCTTGTTTCGTTCAATTTTTCATGTGCCATCAGATAAAAGAATATATAATCAAAATATCTACCCTGATGTTTCTTCCATTCAATTCTTTCCTTGGCATCTAATTTTTCGGGGGATAGGAAGGGTTTACCTAAAATTGAAGTGCAATCTGCATCAAAAAAAGTATTCCAGGTTGCAAGCGCCTTATCTTCCTTGAAAACTTTACCACAATGCTCATACAGTCCAACATATTTTGCATACCACTTCTTTTCAATAATAGAAATGGTCAGCCAATTCGTAATGGCGCCAAGTACCAAGGCTACGAGTAAATAAACAGCGCTTTGCAGAAATTCATTATTCCTGAAGGTTGCAAACAACTTTTCATTATTGATATACAAAATGCTTTCAACATATGTGTCAATAAAGTACCCAAGAAACATGACATACATCCCCGGAAGCAACAGAGAAAGAATATTATTCAGAGATAACTTTTCCATATTGGTTGATTACTATATGAAAGTTAAAGAAAAAGAGGGAAAGGAGAGATGCTATAATTGGGTTTTTTGTTATTCAGCATACTTTTCGTTTATGTAGTAAGAAGTATATGTTATTAATTATGTTGCGTAGAATTGGGTATTTACGAAAAGATAATTTATGTAAAAAACTTGCCCTAAATGTAAACGTTGCTCAACTGGAGTTAGGCGGATTTCTAGTTTATGGTAATTATTTAAACATCGGAATTTCCTGAAGTTGATTTTAATTTGGAAGTTTTGTTAATGAGAATCCAGGCGAATTAATTAATTGATTTTTTTTTACTTTATCGGAGGACCATAAATTTTTATCGAACCGATTCTATCAAATTCTGTTATTTCTAATTTAGATGAACCGGAATTTCCACATAAATAATGCATAACAGAATAAGGATCGTATTTTGTAAGCTGCTGAGCCCCTAATTGGTCTTCAATTATGCTTTCCCCCTTACAGGCATTTTCTAAAGACCAAATGTGTTCGTGTCGGTAACCTAAAACATGCCCTAGTTCATGCCTAAATACACCAGTCGAATCAAAGGAAGTTCTAAAATAACTAGGGTCGATCAATAGCATTCTTTTATAGGGTGGGTCTCCTGGGAAAAATGATTGTGCAATAAAATTCCCATTTGCATTTATTTCCCTCACAATGAAAGTTAGATTTGTAATAGTATCGTCTTCCAAATCTATATCGCTATTATCATATTTTGACACGTATTCAAATCTCACATTACATGTCTTCATCCAATCACTGGCTGCGGCACTAACATTTCTTACCACTTTGTTATAGTATGATTTTGTCTCAAAAGAGTTTCTCATTATTGAATAACGTATTATTGTTCCTCTGCGCCATATGGTTGGATTACCCGAAAGATCAGTACCAACCGTTAGTTTTCCTGCATTTTTCCTTTCAGTAACATTTGTATCCAGATTCTGTAAACGTTGCTGGCAGTATAAATAAAGTTCTGCGCCATCAAGCCTGATATCTCCTTCTACTATGTAGTATTTCCTCGAACCGATAGAAAGTGATGGTGCAGTTGCCTTAAACTCTCTAGCCAATCTAATTGCAACATCCTCCAAAGATTCTGTTTTGATACTTAGCATAGAAATTGTATCAAGGTTGAATTTTTCGTTTATTGCTTTGTAATTAAGATTTTCAGAATAAGAAGTGCTATCTCTGGAGGGCTTTACGGTAGAAAACTTTTTCTTAGGATTACAGCTAATAAATTCAATTATTATCATACAAAATCCAATAAGTGTCAACGGGAATTGAGATTCAGATTTATTTAAGTTCATAAAAGATTTATTTGTGTTACAGGAAAGTCTTATTTGCGAGTATAAATTATAGATATATTAAACTATTTAATCTTACCTCATGAAAAACAATTTTAAAATGAAGAACAACTATAATTTTTTGATTTAGAGCATTTATTGAGTATCTGTTGTTTTTTTGGCGTTAAAAAAAGAAAAACCTATCCCCACTCCCAACCAAGGCCTATTTTTATAAACCCACTCCTTATTTATTTTTCCTGATAAATAATCAATGCCCGTGAAAACGCCCACTTGAAAATTATTTATCTCAGCAAGAACCCCTAAATGCCATGTCACCGCAGCTTGATTCGTTTCGTTAGTAACAAAACTATCAGTTGTTTCTGCACTTACAGGAATTGAGGATAGTGAAAAGCCTGTTAGGTAATTTATTGCAAAAGATTTATTATAGTTGTGTTTCAACCCGAAAGATAGTCCCAAACTCAAATTTCCGGTAAATGACGAGTAGCTTTTATTAGTCCCGTTATTGTCTTTTTGACCGAAACGCATCTTGATAGGAAGTGTCATAGCCCCCAGCGTAAATTGGTTCTTTGGTATTTTCTCTTCGCATCTTGATTCAAAATCTGCCCTGTTGATAATAAAATACTTAAAATGTGACGCTTGATTATCAGACAAGCCATTTACTAAATATTGTCTAATTACAAATTGCTCATTCAAGGCAGCATTTTTTGAATTAGCCGCGGCGGTGCTGAAATTTCGAACCCCAGCGTTATTTTGTATTGGAACATTCCACAAAAGAAACTTGATTACCAACGATTCACTATTAACATTTACAACTCGAAATTGATAATTTATATCGGCCGTTTCAACGTTAGCAGGATTTACTGGAGTTCCCAAATTATCAGATTCGGTAACACGAGTTGGCATTCTGAATTGCCACATCTTTGATAATAAATCGTTTGTTGAAGTTTGTGCAATTGAATTGATAGCAAATAGAAGACTGCCAAAAATAATTGCAATGATGGTCAAGATTTGCTTTTTCATTTGTTTATATTTTTTTAAAAATGGTGATAAATAGGTGATTTGTTTCTATTGAACTCATAGTATTTGATATCGTAATCTTGGTGTTATGTACTAAGGAAAAATTTCCAATGGAACTAAAAGCTTTGTTGGTTAAATCGCAACTACAGAACAAAACTATCTTTTAATGGATCCAGAAAGAAGAGTAAACCGGCGGAAATAGAAAGGGGTTTATTTACGGTTGTAGATTCCGTAAAAACACCGGAAAGAAAAATTTACATTTAAGAGAACTTGCATTTGAATTTATTAGGAAGTAAATTCAATAAAATTACTTATCGAAATAATTAAATTCATTTTATGAAAAGAAGACTTTACTTAATAGTCGCCTTTGGCTTGGCAACTATTATTTATAATCCTTGCAGGTCTCAAGATTGCAATTCTGCAATCAAATACATTCCAATTCCCGGAATGTTTGTGTACAAAAAAGACGGCAATCCCAGGAAGGAGGAATTTTGGAAAAACAGGATATTCCACAATTCAAAATTTAAGAAATTAAAGAAGTTAAATGGTTCGACAGATTCAGTATATTTTTACAACTATAATCCAATAAAAGAAATTATAGAGAAATATCAGAGTTCAACTAATTATGTGGGCTTGAGATTCTATTTTGCGAGATATGATAATACGAATGCCCCAAGTGGTTTCCCTAAACTAAATCATAAATTGATATTACTTATTTCACCTCAATTTGAGCCTCAAGTAACAAATGAATATTATTTCATTAACGACAATAGTAATAGTTATAATCCTGTTCCAGAAACAATTGCTGATAGTTGGAAAAATGGTTATGAGAAATATNNTAAAAACTGTCAGAAAATCCGATTCTGATAATCATCCCGGAATGGAAATGTCAAATCCATATTCTGATACAAAGAGCATTTTTTATCCAAAAGATACAATATATCATGCGTTTATAACAGAACAAGAATACCAATCTATATATCACGCTCCAATAAGTGCCTTTAAAATTACACTTTCCGCCTATACAAAAAAGGGGAGAACTCCAACAAGCGATGATCCTCATCATTATAGAAGACGCTTGTTCCTACAGTTTGATTATATGGCGAAAAATCAAACAGCAAATAAAAATGAAACTTTTAATTTGGAAGATCAACCGGATT
>PKYU01000091.1 GCA_003132765.1 Chitinophagaceae bacterium
GGAAGTTCCTGAACCTTTTGGGGCAACCAAAAATACATCCACATCTTTAGGCGGAACGATACTTGTCTGGTCATTATAGGTGATACCAAAGCCATGAGAAAAATACAGGGCTTTGCCCGGGGTCAAATGTTTTTTCACGGTAGGCCACATCGCAATTTGTGCAGCATCACTTAATAAGTAGCAAATTATTGTGCCTTTTTGTAAAGCAGTTTCTATATCAAATAATGTTTTACCTTCTACAAAGCCATCCCTTACTGCCTTGTCCCAGCTTTTTGAATTTTTACGCTGGCCAACAATAACGTTAATGCCGTTTTCCTTTTGATTCAATGCCTGGCCGGGACCCTGCACTCCGTAACCTATCACAGCCACTATCTCGTCTTTGAGTATTTCCTGTGCCTTTGATAACGGAAACTCTTCACGCGTTACCACATTTTCTTCAGTTCCTGCAAAATTTAATGTTGCCATAGTTTTTATTTTTTTAAAATATTTAGTTCTGTTTATTTATTAATTCAATTCTTATTACATACTGAATATTTCTTCCTGCTTATCCAAAAATTCATTCTCTACTACCTCATCGCCGGGCTCTCTTTTTTCAAATTCTTTAACCTTGGTATGAAATCCTTCACTATCCTTGATAATGGCTACCCGGGCGCTTCTGACAAATTCAATAAGTCCAAAAGGTTCCAGGTACGCGATCAGTTTATCCGTTTCTTCCCGGTGGCCTGTTGTTTCAAACACAGTGTAGTCCTTCCTGATAGCAATAGCTCTTGCACCAAACTCGTGCAGCAATCTTTCCACTTTTACCTTTTCAGCAATCGCATCTGTAGGGATTTTATATAAACCCATCTCCTGCCAAATGATCTCATCATTGGTATTGTAATATGCCTTTAGCACATCTACTTGCTTTTCTATCTGGCGAACCAGCTTTTTTACGACCTNNATTTTTCTTCTGGAAAAAATTATGGCTATCCTGTTCAATAACCCAATCTGGTTCTCTGTATAAACGGTTAATGTGAATTCCTGTTTTGACATATTTACTTTTTTATATCAATAATTTTTTTTGATGTCGCTCCAATTTCAATTAAAAGTGCAGCATATATCTTATGCATTAAGAAAGCCGTATTTCGGCTACGCTGCACCCCTGCGGTACCATAGGAAATACATTATTTTCTTTCCCCACCTTCACTTCCAGCAGATAGGCATTTTTATGCTGAAGCATTTCTTTCAAAGCATCTTTTAATTTTTTCCTTTCGGAAACTTTTTGGCCCTCAATCCTGTAAGCTTTTGCCAGGACAACAAAATCGGGGCTTTGAATATCAGTGAATGAATACCGCTTATCATGAAATAATTCCTGCCATTGCCTCACCATGCCAAGGAACTCATTGTTAAGAATAACAATTTTAACATCGATATTACATTGCATAATAGTTCCCAATTCCTGCAAGGTCATTTGAAAACCGCCGTCGCCGATTATAGCAACCACGGTTCTGCCGGGAGCTCCAAACTTAGCACCAATAGCGGCAGGCAGTGCAAATCCCATAGTGCCTAATCCTCCTGACGTTATATTGCTTTTTGTCTGGTTAAATTTTGCATACCGGCAGGTTACCATGCGATGCTGCCCAACATCCGTTACCATAATGGCATTTCCGTCTGTCAACTCATTTAAGGCTGCTATTACTTCACCCATTGAAAGAATTTCTGTTGCAGGGTTCATCTCTTTTTGTATGCAGGTTTCAATTTCCTTTTTCCTATAGTCATTAAATTTCTTCAACCACGATTTGTGTTCCTTTTTATCAATCAATTTGGTAAGCAGGGGCAAAGTCTCTTTGCAATCTCCCCACACAGGAACCGTTGTTTTTACATTTTTATCAATTTCTGAAGGATCAATATCGAGGTGAATTATTTTTGCCTGTTTTGCATATTTATCTAACCGCCCGGTTACACGATCATCGAAGCGCATACCAACAGCAATTAAAACATCACACTCATTTGTTAAAACATTTGGCCCATAATTGCCGTGCATTCCAAGCATACCTACATTTAAAGAATGATTGGTTGGCAAGGCACTTAGTCCAAGGATGGTCCATGCTGCAGGAAGTGCTCCTTTCTCAATAAAATTTTTGAATTCCTTTTCTGCTTTCCCCAATATTACGCCTTGTCCAAAAATTACAAATGGTTTCTCAGCAGCATTGATCAGCTTCGCAGCTTCCTCAATGTAGGATTGTCTTACAATAGGCTTAGGACGATAACTGCGAATATGATTACACTTTGTATAACCTTCGTAATCGAACATTTGCAATTGAGCATTCTTTGTAATATCAATTAAAACCGGACCGGGCCTGCCGCTTTTTGCGATATAAAATGCTTTGGCTAAAACGGAAGGTATTTCCGTAGCATCAGTAACCTGGTAATTCCATTTGGTAACAGGCGTGGTAATATTTATAACATCTGTTTCCTGGAAAGCATCCGTTCCCAAAAGGTGCGCATATACCTGACCTGTTATGCATACCAGTGGCGTACTGTCAATCTGTGCATCTGCCAGGCCTGTAACCAAATTTGTAGCGCCTGGTCCGCTTGTCGCAAACACAACTCCTACCCTGCCAGATGATCTCGCGTATCCCTGGGCTGCATGAATAGCTCCCTGTTCATGACGAACCAAAATATGATTTAGCTTTTCCCTNNATACAAAGCATCATAGATCGGCATAATGGCTCCCCCGGGATAACCAAAAATTGTATCTACGCCTTCTGCAAGGAGAATTTTCAACACAGATACCGAACCGGATATATTTTCCGCTATTACTTCCCCGGAAGATTTACCTTCAGGCAATACCTCAACTTGTGAAACTTTTTTTGTCTCCTTTTCATTACCCGATTTTCTTTTTTCTGTAATCGTATCCATAAAATAATTTTTATAATTCAAAGCTCTTGATATCCATGGGAATTAACTCTAGATTGCTTCATCAGTAACACAGCCCTCACTCGCGTCTTTTACACTTCGTGCATACTTAAATAAAACCCCTCTTGTTGCCTTCAATTTTGGCTGCTTCCATTTTGATCTTCTTTCAGCAATTATCTTTTCATCAACTTTCAAGGTCATCGTTTTCTTTGCTACACTTATTTCAATAATGTCATCATCAAGCACGAGCCCAATTAAACCTCCGTCAAAAGCTTCGGGTGTAACATGCCCTACTA
>PKYU01000317.1 GCA_003132765.1 Chitinophagaceae bacterium
GCGCATTGTGATAAAATAATATTGGACTCAGGATATCCAATTACATTCACTGCCTGAAATGTATTTGTAGCCAGAACCAGGGCGGTAGGATTGGCATTCCCAATATCTTCACTTGCAAGTATTACCATTCTCCTCGCAATAAATTTTACATCTNNCCAGCCAATAAACAGCGGCATTGGGATCGCTACCACGTACTGATTTTATAAACGCAGAAATAATATCATAATGTTGTTCGCCCTTTTTATCATATAATGCCACTTTTTGCTGTGCAGCATTCATTATGATCTCATCAGTTATTGTGAAATTATTATCGCTATTTTCTTCCCAAAATTCATTTTGCTGTAAAACCGCAAGTTCCAAAAGGTTCAACAATTTTCTTGCATCTCCTCCGGATAAATTTATTAAGGCTTCTGTTTCCTTTACATTAATATTTATTTTGGAAAGAACTTGGTCTGTTTTGATGGCATGGTTCAATAAAGTGATCAAATCATTTCTACCAAGTGGTTTCAAAATATATACCTGGCACCTGCTTAGTAATGCGCTGTTCACTTCAAAAGACGGGTTTTCTGTAGTAGCCCCGATTAATGTGATAATACCTTTTTCAACAGCACCCAATAATGCATCCTGCTGGCCTTTATTAAACCGGTGAATTTCGTCAATAAAAAGAATAGTATTTTTTTCATTTCGGGCTTTATCAATTACTTCCCTTACCTCTTTTACTCCGGAGGATATTGCGCTAAGCCTGTAAAAAGGAACCTGCAAATTATGAGCGATTATATTAGCAATAGTTGTTTTGCCAACTCCCGGCGGACCCCAAAAAATGATGGAAGGAATCGTTTTATTCTCAATCGCTATCCGTAAAATACTTCCTTTGCCGGTAAGATGCTCCTGCCCAATAAGGTCACCTAAATTTGCAGGACGTAATCTTTCAGCAAGAGGTGTCATGTAGTTTCTTAAGTTTGAAAAATTATTTGGTTCAAAATGATCAATCATGAATCGAACAATCTGCCTGTACTATTTTTTTAAATAGGGCATAATATCAGCTATGCCTACCGGCGCATGTTGATCATCTATTTCAATTACGACACAATATCCATCCGCTCCCCCGGCCTTCAACAAACCATTTACTAATTTTTGCTGGTCGCTTATTATTCTATTTCCATCCCAGATTTCCTTGGTGCAAAGGCAGCCTTCACTTGGTGTCAAAGGGTAATAAGGCTTACCATGATAATACTTAGGGTCAATCGTAGTGCCATGGGCAATAATTTCGGTTCTGCCTGCAAGCCCCGCATAAAATGAATAATAAAGAGGTAAATACTCTCTGAGTTTTTTTGGTAAGAGGTTTCGGTAAGGTTCGATTGTCCATACTGAATCTGAAATTGTGTTATCTCCAAAAAACTTTTGTAAACTTAATTCAACAGGCATTCCCAATTGAACATTAGCGGTAGGCCCAATAAAGCTGTTCATTGATACCTGGAATCCATACATCTTAAAAATGCCCTGAGGGGTATTTCCATAAGTTAAGTACCCCGGTAAATTCGATATGCTTCGCGCAAGTTGCGGGATATTAAAAATGTTTCCTGAAGAATCTGTAACAAATTCGCCGCTGGCATTTCTTATCATAACCATTCCTGGGAAATCCCTGTCTTTCCTCTGAAAACTATACATTACAATATGATTTGGAATGAAGTTCTTATTTAAAATATCTTGCAAAACTTCATTTGTAGAAAGTCTATTATTTGAATAATGATTTTTTAACCGGTCTCCCAACATAAACAATATTGGATCAATGGTCGAGCTGTCTCCAAATTTTTCAACCATCATTTGATAAATATTATTTCTAAGAATATCGTCTTTCTTAAGCTGAAATATATATTCAGCGCACATTGCAAAAATTTTTGGATCAGTAGAGTTATTAATCAGGGATTTAGTTTGCGGAATGAATTCTCCCGGGTAATCAGCATAAGCTACCTCAAGCAAAGCTCTTTGAAATTGGGTACTTCTTTCCAATATGCTGTCAAATGCTGAATGTATTTTTGAAAGTGTAAACGCAGTTTTATACTGCATCAATTCTATTGCATTGAAGGCGCTCTCCCAATTTTCCTCAGTAGAATCACCTAATGGTGAAGAAAGATTTTTAATAATGGAATAGTTGGTGAGCCTTTCATATAATTTGTTTCTTTCAGCTATTGTAGTATAAGACGCATATAAAGGCGCATCATACTGGGCTGCCATGTATTTTGCAGGGATAATAAGGATGATAGTAAATAAAAAATATCTCAGAAACATTAAATTCACCTTTTCCAACAAGTTAAGAAATTATAAGTTGGGTTATCAAAGAAACTTTTTGCATAAAAAAATGTGATGGCAGTGAATTACTATTTTCATTCAGGTAAACCTTCATAACTATTATTTCGNNATTTGCAATTCTTCCAATTGCTTTTCATCAATCGTTGAAGGGGCATCTATCATTACATCCCTTCCGCTGTTATTCTTTGGGAAGGCAATAAAATCGCGGATGGATTCGCTGCCCCCAAGAATAGCACAAAGCCTGTCGAACCCAAAGGCAATGCCTCCATGCGGCGGGGCGCCATATTCAAAAGCTCCCAATAAAAATCCGAATTTATGTTGTGCTTCTTCTTTACTCATGCCTAGTGCTGCAAACATTTTTTCCTGCAATTCCCGTTGGTATATCCTTATAGAACCACCTCCGATTTCATTGCCATTTAAAACTATATCATACGCATTGGCTTTTATTTTTGCATAAGGATGTTCTAAATATTTTTCACCATTTTCTATTGAAGGATTATTATTGATCATTACCTCAATATCTTCAGGCTTTGGGGAAGTAAAAGGATGATGGCGAGCCACCCAACGATTGCCTTCTTCATCATATTCAAATAAAGGAAAATCAGTAACCCAAAGTAATTTGAATTCATCCGCTTTCCTCATGCCTAATCTTTCTCCCATGTATAAACGAAGTTCACTGATTGCTTTCCTCGTCCGTTCTTCTTTGCCGGCAAGAATCAAGATAAGATCACCTGACGCTGCATTACAATAAGCAGCGAAATCTTTTAATTGGTCTTCAGTAAAGAATTTATCAAAGCTGCTTTTTAAAGTTCCATCACTATTGTATTTGATAAATGCCAAACCACCCATTCCAATCTGTGACCTTTTTACCCAATCTGTTAATTCATCGGTTTGTTTCCTGGAATAGTCACTGCATCCCGGGACTGAAATGGCCACAATGGTTTCGGCAATGTTAAAAACGGCAAATTCTGAATTATTAAGGCCTTCAAATTTATTAACTCCCTCTACTTTAAGGTTCGCTACTTTCATTCCAAACCTTGTATCAGGTTTGTCATTGCCGTAATTCCACATTGCTTCTTCCCAGGTCATTCTTGCTACCGGTTCAGTATATTCGATATTTTTT
>PKYU01000228.1 GCA_003132765.1 Chitinophagaceae bacterium
AACCATGTTGTCATCTCATCAACAACTACATTGCTTCTTTTATTATCCTTTACTTTTATGGTAAATACGTAACAACTTGTATTGTTATAATTGCGCAGATCGATAGCCATATCATAATTTCCGGCCATGGATCTGTCAAAGATTTCGGTTTTACCGCTAATGAAAGGAAGACCGCTGACTTTTTTACCTGGATTAAAGAACAACATTTTCAATTGTTCTTTATGTTTTTCGATTCCACTTAAACCTTTTGTTGAAAACTGAAATCCTTTGACAATATTAGTTTCCCCACAAACTGAATCTTTGGTAAAAAATAGCCCGGCGTATAACTCGGCTGTATAATAATTATAATTTTCTTTAGCGTCATACATATTACCTGCAGTCATTTGATTCAAAACCTGCATTTTCCTGCAATTGTGCACCCTATATTGTCTCGTTTTGCTTACCAGGGAAGCTACAATTTTATCATTTGGATCAAGCATCCTTATATCGTTTAGGGATGTATAACCTATCACCCGCAGGTTTCGGAAAGCCTTATAAAAGGTAGTGTCGTTCNNTTTACTACAATTTCCGAAAGAGTGATATAATTGTCATTCACCTTTACGGTTGTATCTTTTTGTTTCTGTGCAAATAGAGGATTAGAAAGAATTAATACGAACCAAAAAGCAAAAAAATATCTAGGCATTCCTTAAATTAAACGTTAAATGATGGGTAAATTTTTTTGACAAATGGACTATTTACTAAAAGACATGCGATAATCAACTGATATTTTGCCTTTAGAGATATCATCCAGTTTGCGCTTCAGAAGTTTTTTCTTGAGCGGCTTAAGATAATCAATAAATAGCTTGCCATTGATGTGGTCATTTTCATGCAAGATAACACGGGCTGTAACGCCGGTAAAGTATTTAGTATGNNAATAAACTGCTTTCTTAAAATGTCTTCCCTGATCTTGGGGATACTAAGGCAACCTTCATTATAAACCCATTCTTCGCCATTAATGCTATTGATTTTTGCATTTATAAAAACACCCTTAAAGCCTTCATCACCGGGATAATCATTTTTTTCTTCCTCACTTAGATTTTCAATGATCTGAACACTATCAATTACAAACAATTTTATNNATACATGGTTTCCCACATATCCCCTATCAATATATGTAAGTCAGGGTATTCTGCACTTATTTCCTTTCCAACTTTTCTCAGAACTGGATTGCCATACGCTACTATAGGTAGAACCATTTACGTAAATAATTTTAAGACTTAAAAATTCACTGCAAAATTAAAACTTTTCGGTCTGATAAATTTAGACGAAATAATTGCATTAAAAGTAATTTATCGAAGCCGAAAATGCCGGGAAAAAATAGTCGCGTCAGGAAATACTTTGCATATACTCCTGGAGCATAATTACCGCGGCGATCTCATCAACTGTTTTTTTATCGCGACGGTCCTTTTTTTTCATTCCCATATCAATCATTGCCTGCTTTGCCATTTTTGAAGTGTACCTTTCATCAACTGTTTTTAAAGGAATATTTGGAAACTCCTTCTTCAGCTTTTCGATGATTGCCTTTACAAGTGGCGTGGCATGGGTGTCAGAATCATCTAAATTTTTAGGTTCCCCGATAACAAATGATTCTACATCTTCCTGCTTGCAATAATCTTTTAAAAAAGGAATAAGTTTTTTTGAATCTACTGTTGTTAATCCCGTGGCTATAATTTGTAAGGGATCCGTAACTGCGATGCCTGTTCTTTTTAAACCATAATCTATACAAAGTATTCTTGNNCCATCGCATTTAATTAATAATAATTTCCTTTTCTAAAGATGATTTTTAAAATAGATATCTATCAGTACAAAAGATGAAAATAACACAGATGCAATGCCATTAGAGGTGAAAAACGCTCTGTTAACCCTGCTTAGGTCATTAGGCTTAACCAGTTTATGCTGGTAAATGAGGAAGTAACCAAAGATAGCTGCCCCGCACCAGTAAAGCCAACTGAAATGCCCTGCTATTCCTGCAACACAAATAGAACCAAATGATATATAATGAAGATAGTCGCTGACGGCCAGGGATTTTTTTAAGCCAAGCCAGGAGGGGATGGATCGTAAATTATTTGCCTTATCAAAATCTATATCCTGCAGAGCATAAATGATGTCAAATCCTCCTACCCAGCATAAAACAGCAATTGAAAATAAAACAGGAACTAAAGCAAATTCTCCGGTCACCGCAATATAAGCGCCAATTGGTGCAAGACTTAGTCCCAATCCTAATACCAGGTGACACAAGGAAGTAAATCTTTTTGTATAGCTGTAAAAAAGTATGACAAACAAAGCAACCGGAGCCAGGGCGAGGCAAAGTGTATTGATAAAATAAGTTGTTAGCAAAAATGCCAAACAGCTCAAGATCACAAATACCAATGCATTTCTTTTAGTGATGATACCCGCAGGAATTTCTCTCAGGGCAGTCCTCGGATTTACTGCATCAAATTCTGCATCCAGCCAGCGGTTAAAGGCCATGGCAGCGCTGCGGGCAAAAACCAGGCATAATACTACCAGTATCAAAAGTTCCCACCACGGCCTCGAAGTTTCAAAGTTTACGGCTCTCAATCCAAGGGCAAATCCTATAAATGCGAAAGGCATTGCAAAAATGGTATGCGCGAAAGTTACGAGGGATAAATATTTTTTTATTCTAATTATCATTCCTGGAAATATCGTTTTAGTCTGTCCTTAATTTCTTTATCGCTGATGTCGGCTCTTTCTGATTTGTCGTAGATATTAACAAGAATTATCTCATTGTTAACGATTCTA
>PKYU01000588.1 GCA_003132765.1 Chitinophagaceae bacterium
TACCAATGTTGCACAGGCAGTGGTTACCCATCCGCAGTCAACAGATATACCTGAAATGGCTACATTCCTGGGAGCGTCCTATAATTTCGGCATGCAATACGATGGAAATTCCCTGGTTGGTCAAAATAATCCAAAATTTGTAAACTATCCGCTCCCAAATTCGAATTTCAAAACACAGGCTTCGGTCGATGGTTATGATTTCCACCTATCAGGTTTCTCACCTGCCTTGGGCAAAGGCTATACAGGTTTTACGGTTCCGGTAAATGTACCTGTAGATCCTAATTTTGGTGCATCGGCTCCTGTGACTCCCGGAAAGGACATTGGATGCTACCAGACAGACGGCTCGGGCAATCAGCATTGATTTAAAAGACAAGTAATTAATTTTTAATAAAAAATGGCCCGCAAACAAGCGGGTCTTTTTTTAAAATTATAACTCATGAAATTTTCAGCTTTCCTTTTCCTCTTAACATTAAAAGCATTTAACATTAATGCCCAGCAGAATGACCATAAAAATGTCCTTCAATTTATTTTTACTTCAGATGCTCATTATGGAATAAAAAGAAAAATGTTCAGAAATGATTCAGCTGTGGATAGTCATATAGTGAATGTGGCAATGATCCAGGAAATGAATAAATTACCTAAGACCATGTTTCCTCCAGACGAAGGTGTTAATGCGGGCGATTTTGCAGGATCAATCGATTATATAATTAGAAGGAGGAGACATTGCCAACAGGATGGAAATTCCTGACCAAAGTGATGCCATATCGTGGAAACAATTTTATGAAGATTATGCGAAAGGGCTTAGGCTTAAAAACAGTAAAGGGGAAAGATCAGAATTATTCATTATTCCCGGAAATCATGATATAACCAATGCAATAGGTTTTTACAGGCCCATGAAGCCGAAGACGGATGCAACCTCAATGGCTAAAATATACAATCTGATGTTAAGGCCATCTATACCATTAACAGCATCTAGTTATAATTACCGAAAAGATAAAATCAACTATTCAAAAAACATTGGCGGCATTCATTTTATGTTTATAACCCTTTGGCCTGATTCTTCAGAGAGAATATGGATGGAAAAAGACCTTCGAAACGTTTCTTCAAAAATGCCTGTTATCCTTTTCACGCATGATCAGCCGGAAAGCGAAGCAAAACATTTTACAAATCCCCACAAATTACATGGAATAAATGCAGATGACAAATTTGAGAATCTTTTGGCTGAAGTTTATAAGGATAGCACGCGGGCAGCAACAGACGGCGGTAATACGACCATTGAACAACAAGGATGGGTGAGATTTTTGAAGAAACATCCAAACATCAAAGCGTATTTTCACGGCAATGATAATTACAATGAATTTTATGTGTATAAAGGTCCTGACGATAATATTGCTCTAAATACCTTCAGGGTCGATTCTCCAATGAAAGGAAAATATTCTTCACTTGATGAAACAAAGCTCTCTTTCCAATTGATTACCATTGATGCGAAGAAAAAAATTATGACCGTAAGAGAATGTCTATGGAACACTGATCCATTCCAACCAGACAAATCCTTGCAGTGGGGAACCAGCAAAACTGTCTCCCTGGCAATTAATTAAGTTTCATTATGTATATACAAACTGCTATTCTAAAAAATTGTATCCTTCCGCGAGGGAAAATTCTATCAGCACTTTTTTTTATCTGTGTTATAGCATCTTGCAAAAAAAGTACCTCCTCCTCTTCTCCTGCCGCGACCCAACAGGAACCGCCAGTTGCCATCACGCTTATTCACACATTACCAACCATATTAAAAGAATCTTCCGGACTTTATTATACTGATGGAAATCTATGGACGTTTGGAGNNATTTTTAAGATCGATACTTTAACAGGCGCTATTTTGCAAATAGTAATTATTCAAAATTTTCCAAATGAAGACTGGGAGGATATTACTGCTGATTCGGAGTATATTTATATTGGTGATTTTGGTAATAATGATGGCAACAGGAAAGATCTCAAAATTTTAAAAGTTAAGAAAAGTGACATTAACACTTCTTCATTACAGGTAAGCGTAAATGCAGAAGCCATAAATTTTTCCTATGCTGATCAGCTGGATTTTGAAGCAAATAGTAATACCGATTACGATTGTGAAGCAATGGCAGCCATCGGAAACTATTTATACATTTATGCCAAGGATGGGGGCAACCTCCAAACCCGTTGCTATAAACTGCCGAAGGATACCGGAACTTATACTGTTGTCCCGCTTGAAACATTTAATACCGCCGGAAAAGTTACGTCAGCTGCCTTTAACCCAGTTACCAAAGAACTGATGCTGGGCGGGTACATGAATAAAAAAATATTTCCCTTCATATAGTTTTTTAAAAACTATACCGGCGATAATTTTTTTAACGGATCGGGTGTCAGACAGTCGCTCGATAATAATAATAAAGTCTGGAACACGGAGGGACTGGATTATTCCGGGCCCAACAGGATGTTCCTGAGTTGTGAAACTTCAAACGATGTTCCGGCCAGTTTATATGGTATAAAGCTAAATCTCATTCATTAAAAATCCACAATGATAATTGCTTAATTGGCGTGACACCCTGGTGCACGTTATTTATTATCCGGGTTTTCATGAAGAGCACCTAGTGTTAAGTTAAGTATAATATAACGTAATAATCGTACATTTGAAAAACTTTTTTCAAATGACAATTCGCTATACGATTAAACTAACTAAATCTGAAGTAGAAGAACTGCAGGCAATCATAAACAAGGGTTCACATACTTCACAAACATTCCGCGCTGCTTATATACTTTTAAATTGTGATGAGGGGGCATATTCAGATAAAGTAACTAACGAACAAATAAGTAAAGTTTTAAGAGTGGGAATGCGAACAATTGACAGGATGAAGAAACAATTCATAGAAGAAGGAATGGAATCGGTTTTAGAACGCAGACCCACCACCCGGGTTTATGATATAAAAGCAGATGGCGAGATGGAGGCAAAGTTAGTAGCCCTTTGCTGCAGTGAACCACCCAAGGGTTTTTCTAAATGGTCGCTGCGCCTGCTGGCAGATAAGATGGTTGAATTAAATTATGTGGAAAGCATCTCGCATGTAACGGTAAGAACCGTTTTAAAAAAAATGAACTTAGACCTTGGAAAGTTAAAGGCTGGGTGATTCCTCCCGATAAGAACAGTGCGTTTGTAGCGAACATGGAAAAAGTATTAGATGTGTACAAAATGCCCTACACTGATGCATTCCCAGTCGTTTGCATGGACGAGTCCCCCAAGCAGTTGATCGAAGTAGGAAAGCCGTCTGTTCCGATGAAACGAGGTCAGTCAGGATGCGAGAGTAGATTATGAGTATATAAGCAATGGTGTAGTCAATATATTTATGGCCAATGAGCCATTGAAGGGGAAGCGTTATGTACAAGTAAAGGAATTCAAAACCAAAAGGGATTGGGCTCAATTTGTAAAAAGAATCGCTGATGAATGGTATCCAAAAGCAAAAAAAATAAAATTAGTAATGGACAATTTTAAAACGCATGACGCATCAGCATTTTATAAGACATTTGAACCACAAGAGGCAAAAAGGCTTTGGGACAGATTTGAATTTATATTTACTCCTAAACATGGCAGTTGGCTAAACATGGCTGAAATCGAATTCCACGTACTAAATGGCCAATGCTTAAACAAACATCTATCTACAATAAAAAAAATTAAAGAAGAAGTTGACGCCTGGCAAACTAATAGAAATAATAAAAACAAAAAAATAAATTGGCAGTTCACAAACAAGGAGGCAAGGATAAAATTGAAAAGACTTTACCCGTCAATTCATGCTTAACATAACACTAGTTTCTTTGTCGCCTCAACCGGTTGCATATATTGAGGGTGACCATTTCTGGACATTTATTGCCAAAACGAAACCGGGGCATCACCACTCCAAGGATTTTAAAATGATTATGACATCCATGATGGCCGCGGCGGTTCCCTATGCACTTGAAGGATATGAGGTGATGCTTGATTTCTCCATACCACCGTGGTTTATAGATACGGCTCTCAAAGTGGCGCGCATGCGGGATATACCTCTGGACTATATAGTGCTGCGGCCTTCCCTCGGTATTTGTGAAAGCGGTGTTGCCGCAAGACCAAAAGGCACTATTGCTGATTATGCTCCTTACCTCGATTTATATCTTGACTTTGAAGATGCCTGGCAATATATGATCGAGGATGACACCGGTGATCCTAAAAAAATTGCATCACATATCAGGGATGGGATTGATTCCGGGAAGTTTCGTGTTTCATAAAGGTTGGTTGGTGGCTTAGCTTCTTTGCATCTTTGCTTGAAATTCTTGAAACTTAAGCGTGATTCGGGGGTCACTAAACGAGGCAAGAATTTTTAAGATAATAGAACCAGCCCTGATTTTTAATATTCTGCAATTAATGTTTCTGCAGGTATTTTTAATTTGTTGTGTAACTCCCTTATCATGGTCAGGGAAAGTTTTCGACTGCCGCTTAATATTTCTGATTTACGGCTGCGCCCTCCTAAAATTTTAGTCAATTCTTTTTCATTTATTCCCATCTGTTCCAGTTTGAATTTAATTGCTTCGATAGGATGGGGAGGAGGAATGGGGTAGTGATTTTCTTCATAACCTTCTATTAAAACAGAAAGTATTTCAAGCTCATCTGAAAGTCTGCCGCCTGGTTTCAGATCCTTCTGCATTAGTTTGTATACTCTTGCTAATGCATCTTCGTAATCTTTTTTTGTTTTAATTGGTTTTAACATATGTTATCGTTTTAGCATTAATATTATCGTACTCCCTGTGAGTACCTATCCATACAATAAAAATAATCAGTAGAAAATATTCAATGTCAACCACCATCCTGTATTTATTACCATGAATATTGAAAACGATCCTTTTACTATTAATAACAGAAGCATTACCAAATTGTTGTTTCAGATCGTTATGATTTCTCCATTTTGCTTTAGTGGCTTCCTGGTACCAGGCATATAAAGACTGCTCCGCTTCTTTTTTATTTTTAGCATATAACTTCAATGTTTTTAAAGCAATTATTCTCATGTTGGTTCACAAAAATACGAAGTGTTACCAAATTGGTAGCAGATTATTTTTTTACACTTGTCGCCATTTCGTGAAATTTTTTACCAGATTGCCAAACCGGGGGAAAGGACTATTCGATCACAATGAGTTTATACTTACTCAATGATATAGCAAACTTGATAAAACGGGGATGAAGCATATATGAATGTGGCTGATGATCACAAGACCAGTGAAGGAGGGCGGGAGGACAATAAATTCAAAGATATTTCCTGATTAAGTTGTAAATTTCTGTTTAAATCTCCCTCCCTTTATTATTTAACTGCAGGATAAAAAAAGGAAATACAACATGGAAAAAACAAATACCATCAGTCGCCGGAATTTTGTAAAAACTACCGGCAGTCTAAGTAGCGGTCTCGTCATTTCATTTATGATTCCCGCATATGTAGGTAAAAGACTCAAATCTTTATTTGATAAAAAGGGTGGGGACAGCGCTTTTATTCCCAACGCATTTTTACAGATAAGCCCGGATAACAGCATTAAAGTGATACTGGCTCATGTAGAAATGGGGCAAGGCATCTGGACTACTTTGTCCATGCTGATTGCTGATGAGCTTGATGCCGACTGGAAGGATATTACGGCGGAGCACGCACCTGCTGACCAGGCATACGCACATACAATTTGGCATATACAGGCTACCGGTGGCTCTACTACAACTTGGTCGGAATTTGATCGCTACCGTAAGGCCGGAGCCACAGCCAGGATACTATTGGTGCAGGCTGCAGCTAACAAATGGGGCATACCCGCAGACCAGTGCAAAACTGAAAACGGCTTTGTAATATCGGGGAATAAGAAATTAAGTTACGGTCAGCTTGCTGAAAGCGCTGCGGCCCTTACACCACCGGCCGACATTTCACTAAAAACAAAAGATCAATGGAAATATATTGGTAAAAACATGAAGAGGTTGGATGCACCTGTAAAAGTAAATGGCAGCGCTGTATTTGGAATAGATGTGGAGTTTGATGGTATGAAGTATGCTGTGGTGGCGCATCCTCCTGTGTTTGGAGGAAAGGTAAAATCATTTGATGACAGCCTGGCAAAAATGTTGAAAGGTGTAGTGCAGGTAGTGCAAATACCCACCGGTGTTGCTGTAGTAGCCGATAATTATTGGGCTGCTCTGCAGGGGACGAAGGCATTAAAAGTGGATTGGGACCTTGGAGCCAATGCAAATGTTGACAGCGTTACCCAATTGGCAGATTTTAAGAAACTGGCAGACTCCGAAGGAAAAATGGTTGTTAAAGCAGGTGATGTATCAGCTGCCATGAAGCAGGCTGCCAAAACTATAGAGGCTGAATATTCTTTTCCTTACCTGGCGCACGCTACTATGGAACCGCTAAACTGTACGATAAGAGTTGATGGCGACAACTGTGATGTATGGACCGGTACGCAGGCACCGGGAATGGAACAGGCGGCTGCCGCAAAAGTTCTCGGGCTTAAGCCGGATAACGTAAAGGTAAACACGATGTTTTTGGGCGGAGGTTTTGGAAGAAGGGGAAATCCTTATTCGGATTTTGTAAGTGAAGCCGCCTATATTGTAAAGGCTTCCGGTAAGTCCGTAAAAATGATCTGGACCAGGGAAGATGATACGCAGGCTGCTTTTTACAGGCCGTCCTTTGTGCACAAGACTACCGTTGGTTTGGATGCCGCCGGAATGCCACTGGCATTTCACAACATTGNNACAACATTTCTGTTGGCCAGACTATAGTGTTTGATAACGGTGGAGCATCCACTGAGGGCATTTCAGATTCTCCATACCTGGATGCCATTCCTAATTATTATGTGGGTTTGCATTCACCCGAACTGGGTATCCCGGTGTTATATTACCGGTCTGTGGGCAACTCTCATACTGCTTTCGTAATGGAATCGCTGGTGGATGAAATGGCGCACCAGGCAGGAAAAGATCCTGTGGAATATAGGAGGATGTTGCTAAAGGGAAAGGTGAGAAATTTAGGCGTGCTGAATACAGCAGCAGAAAAAGCAGGCTGGGGCAAGCCGCTTCCAGAAGGCCATTTCCATGGAATAGCCACGCATGAGTGTTTTGGCAGTTATGCAGCAGAAGTAGCCGAAGTATCCCTGGATGAAAAAGGATTAGTGAAAGTTCATAAGGTAACGGTTGCTATAGATTGCGGGCAGGTAGTAAACCCTGAAGGAGTAGTGTTACAAATGGAAAGCTGTGTAAATTTTGGATTATCTACAGCATTATTTGGCGCCATCACGCTTAAGAATGGGGTAGTGGAGCAAACTAATTTTAATAAATATCGTTTACTTCAGCTGCCGGAAGCTCCGGCTGTAGTAGATGTACATATTGTGGAAGGTATAGGAAAAATGGGTGGTATTGGTGAACCGGGAATGCCTCCGTTAGCACCAGCCGTTGCCAATGCTATTTTTGCCGCCTGCGGGAAGCGCATCAGGCAATTGCCTTTCGGAGAAACCAGTTTTAATGCGTAGGGAATTTTATAAACTTCTTACATTAATATTTCCGTCTTCTATTTCTCAACATCCAGGATAAATCCTGCGCTACCTGCCTCCCCGTTAGGGGCTATTCCCTGTATATCCACAAAATACTTTCCGGGAATATCGCCAGTATAAAAGGAAAAAGAGCCGCTTCCTTTCTCATTGGTACTAATTTCCGGCGACCAATATAAAACGTCCCTGAAATCGGGCAGAGGGCTGTGCAGTTCCTTATCAGTGGCATAAGCGGGGGAATAAAATATTCTCTGCTTTTGTA
>PKYU01000473.1 GCA_003132765.1 Chitinophagaceae bacterium
TGAAACAAAGTTCCCGCTGTAGCACATTCTTCATAGCCGCAATCTTTGCAACGCAGATTGGTCCATTGCTTGCCCTTCCAATATTGTAAAGAACCACACTTATCACATTTAAATCCCTCACCCTATTTAATATCCATCAGATATTGTAAACAATCAGTATTGGTTTGAAACCTTTTGCCAAATTCTATAATATTCATTCCTGTAAACGTAACTAATTAATTTAGCCATAAAATTACTAACTTATTTAGTTTAAAACAAATCCCATTGACTCATTACGATTTATACGCTTAATTCTATATATTTTTTAATTTCTTCTTATTCCCCCTCTGGGTCTGCTTCAATTTCCAAATGAATTTTGGGGAGCCCTGAAAATAGGCAATCGATTTACATTTTGAACCTGCCGATGCATTTCTGTCGGGGATGAAACATTATCGCTATTGCTGCGTATTGGATGAACATTATTATTATCAATTCTTCTAAATACTCTTGGCTGGGTATGCTGCACAGTAGGTCGGTAAACTGATATTTGGTTTCCAGAGCGGTTTATTGCTGATATATTATTTACATCACGAATTGTAACCGGCCGGATATTTCTGTCGGTATATCTTTCAACATCATTTATTTGAGGACCTCTTGAATAATACTGGTTGTGTATCCTGGTTGTTCCAAAATTGTTAATGATGCTGATGCGGCTCACAAAATTGCCAACACTGGCTCTTGGCACTACTTGATTATATATATCGCGGTCGTAAATATGACCAAAAGGGCAAAAATTCCAATAAATAGCCGGGGGGCTCCAAAATCCGAACTGGATACCGACATTAACATCTGGCATTAAAGGCGCCCAGGCATAATAGTTANNTATCTACCATTCCCCAGGTAACCCATGACGGCGACCACTCATAACCGGGAATCCATAACCAGCCATAAAAATCGTCATAGATCCATCGGCCATAATGGAAAGGACCCCAACCCCAACTAAAATTGGACATCCACATCCATCCATCATTTGAATAATCCCAATATCCGTTAGTGAGGTAAGGCCTGAAATCACCATCAATGGTTGGTTGCCATACATTGCCATAGCCGGGATAATCTATCCAGGTGCCATAGGGCGATAGGCCATCATAAAATGTCTGATAGGTAATTGAGGGCTGATCCGGACTTTGCGCCATTGTGCCTAAACCAAGGCAACATGAAAGAATGACGCCAAACATCAATCTGGTGCACCATTGTATACTTAACTTTTTCATAATATTTAATTTAAAATTGCAGAAAAGCATATTCTTTTTCCTTTGATAATTTCAACTGCTTTTTGTCAGCCGGAACTACCAAAACTGCAATATTAGACTGTCTCAAAATTGTGGAAGTTGCATCGTGAGAGTACAATTCTTCATAATTTCTATGGCTTTGTGTTCCAATAACTATCAGGTCAGCTTGCCATTCGTCGGCATATTCTAAAATTGAGTCTGCCATTCGCCCATTTAAAACCTTAGTCCTGATTTTCTTATCTCCAAGGTGTCGAACGACGCAGGAAAGAAAATTGTATGCTTCTTTTCTTTGCTCATCAATATCACTGTAGGGACCATCCAAACTAAATCCCTTAAAACCCATGACAGGCAAATATTCTATCGAATAATAGGATATATCTGAAAGAGCTTGGACAATTGAAACTTCTGCATTCAGGGCCTTTGCATATGCATAGCCTGTTTCAGCAACTTTCTGGGCGCAGGGATTATAATCNNCATAATCAATAGCAATCATTACTTTTTTCATGGGATGATTTATTTAAATTTTTAAAAGTATTTAGGGCATATGAAATGAGCAATACCATTCCTTCATTTCAATTCATTGCTTCCTGAACTTACTGTTGTCTATTCACTTTTTAGATCAAGGGGTTTCTTACTTTTACAAAATCATCAGCAATCCTGATTCCAATTCCTTTTTTAGCCAATAAATTATCTCAAAGCTCGAACCATTTTATTAAAAATTAAATGTTAAATAGGTGAGCGGCCAAAACGAGTCGTTGAAAAAAGCTTTAGAATGAATAAGATGGAATTTTTAAAGTTTGTTTAATTGGTAAATAAGAAATGTGAGTAATTATTTCAATATTGGGATTCCCAAAAAGAAAGTTTGGCGGCATCATTTATATTCTGTTCACGACAGCATTTTTTATCTGGATTAAGTATAATTTTTCGCTACCAGGTTCACAAGAATTATAATCACAGGAATTAAATTGTATGAAAGCCGAAATATTAAAATCCCCTTTTTCTTCTGTACCGGATGGGGAAGGAACATAATCAATTAACACATCTTTTGTAATACCATTAATGGTAAGATGAGCATGTGCATGAAATGTTTTTCCTGAATTAAGATATTCCTGAATGAGCGATCTGTCAATTTCTAAAGTAAGAGTGAAAGCGGGCCCTGTTGTGGAAAATGGGGATTCCTTCGCAATCGTAGCTTCATTTAAGTTGTAGGGCGAAAATGCTGTAATATGCAAAATATTGGCGCTTTCTGGCAATATGACCAGTACTTTCTTTAAAACCATTTCATTACTGGAATCTCCGTTGATCCTTTGCACATAACCTTCCTCTACCTGGAAGCTGTTTTTTTCCTGTGCTTTACCCGGAGAAACAATCAATAAAAATGGTAAAAAGAAGAGAAACAATTTAATGCCAGAATACATAGATAACTTTTATTTATTAAAGTTACCGAAATGAATGATCTAAAAAATACGGAATCGGTGTAAGGGCAGATTTAATTTGTGACAAAGCATGCGTGTCATTCAGGCTCATCTATTAACAAATCTTATTTGAGGGCTGGAATAGTCAGAGAAATGATCTTTGATGAAAAGGATTTTAGGAAGGATAATCAATACTTCAACAAGGTAAGGCGCTTATACCTGTTAGATCAAATTTTATTTTTACCACAACATGAACATTTGTTTCCAATCCCAAAGCAATTTATTTCAGTGGTGTTGATCAGGGCAGAAAAAAAACTTCCCTGAAATCCTTTTCCTGGGAAGTTTTTAAAACACTTTTAAAATTAGGTTATTTCAGCTCTTTAAAGAAATTAGCACTTCCGCTTAAAGGAACCTGTAGAATAATATCTTTATTATCTTTTTGAAGATCTACAAAATAACTGTCTGGATCATTAAACTCCAGACCATACAAAACCATATCAGATGAATTCATTTCATTATCATCATAAAACAGCACATCTTTTACAGTATAATCTCCATATTTCCTATTTATATAATTCTGCGCATTTATGGGTAGATCGGAAAATGTTTTTTCCGAAGTAGTACCTACCAGGGTTGATTTATCATCATAAAAGGCTGTAAACTCATGACCGTTAAAAGTAAAGGTAACTTCATCAAAATTTGGGGATTTTGTCCAATCAGTGTCGGGGATATCCAAAGTCTTCATAAAATTGCTCTTTTGAAAAAAAGCTCACTTCTGAATTATTAAGCTTTCTGATTTCTTTTTTGTATTCGTGCTTATTCATTTTGAACTCTGGTAAATCCATGTTCCCGGTATGGGTTTCATTAATAGCTACCGGGTTATTAGTTTGTGCATTTACTCCGGCGATCGCAGCAAAGGTTATTGCTGACAGGATTAATAACTTTTCATTTTTTTAAGGGGTATAAATTTTTTTGTTTGGCTTCAGATTAATTGCCGTGGCAACCTTATGGGGAATCAAAAGCCATATAAATGAACTATCGCCAATCAGGCAGATGGCATCGATGAAATGGGAGAATGAATAAGTGAATCAGCGATTTGAATTACTAAATCCTGGGGGATATGATATTCCGGAAGTTAACAGGAAAAGACAATATAAAAGAAGTTAGAATTATTTGAGCTGTCTGATTTCCTGCACATACTTTAGGAAGAGGCACTGATCCTTTTTGTTTGATTATAAGNNGAAAAATTTAGCTTCTTCAAGAGCAGCTCTGCCTATAAACTCAAGTGATGAGAAATTTTTGTGAAAAGTGGTTTCAGTGAGGTTTTCATTTTCTAACGCATCAAGGGATGGCTGCATCATCTCATTCAATTGCATAACACTTATGGAAGTTTTCATATTATGTGCCAGATGCCTCAATTGATAAATATCCTGGTTGTGCCAGGCTGCTCTGATTTCATTCAATTCAGCAGGTATAGCTTCTATAAACTCCTCTGTTATTAGCTTTTCATATTCATGGTTTCCGAGGCTGACTTCTTTCATATATTTCAGATTGATATAATGGAAATTATTCCCCGAAATTTTCTTTTTGGTTTAATATAAGGTCATATTTTCCCGCTTTTAATTTGTTAATAGCTTCTTTTCCATCATTTGCCAAATCAAAATTCAAATTCCAATTATTATATAAATGTTTTATAAGATTTTGGTTTATCTCATTATCCTCTACTACCAAAATGCTCNNACTTTTTTGAGTCTGTTCGGGAGAAATTTTATAGTTAAGGGTTAAATAAAACGTGGTTCCCTTACCCGGGGTGCTGGTAACCTCTATGTTTCCCTTCTGCAAAGTCACCAGGTCCTTAACTATGGAAAGGCCAAGCCCGGTTCCTCCGTATTTGCGGGTTACAGAATCTTCTGCCTGCTGGAAGCGTTCGAAAATATATTGTAATTTTTCTTTTTCAATGCCTATTCCGGTATCTGTAATCGCTATTCCGGTTTTTACTATATCCCCTGTTATGCCTTCGTTTGAGATATTAATGGTGATACTTCCCTTTTCTGTAAACTTTAAGGCATTGCCTATCAGGTTGACTAAAATCTGTGTGAGCCGGATCGCATCGCCTTCCAGATTATCAGGTATTGTTTCATCTACATATTCAAAAAGCTGTAATTTTTTTTCAGCTGCCTTTGTTGTGAACATGGTAATAACAGAATTAACTAATCCCCTGATACTGAAAGGCATCGATTCGATTCGCATCATACCAGCTTCTATTTTCGACAGATCAAGTATATCATTTATGATGTTGAGCAAGCTTTCTCCCGACTTTTGAATTGCCTGAACAAATTCCTGTGAATCATCATCAAGTTTATTACGCTGGAGCAAGTTGGTAAATCCAAGAATAGCATTAAGAGGTTTGCGAATTTCATGACTCATATTAGCCATAAAATTTTCTTTGATCCTCGCTGCCTCCCTTACATTTTTTTCTGAGATATTTAACTCGTGAATTAACAGATTTTGTTTTTTAATGGTGGAAATAATGGTCCAAAAAATTACAGCGCCGCTGAGTAAAACAAATACAATAAGGCTGGTGCCTAAGTTTAAGGCCTTTTTCCCGCTGGCGTCAATCGATGCAGTGACTTTTGCAAGTAATTTTTGTCTGGAGGTTTCAATTTGTCTGGTGACTATTCTTATGGAATCATTGAGCTGCTTTTCCCTGTAAATATCAAAGGGACCTTTTTTTTCATATGGTCCGGGGAATTTTATTGAATCCGGATCATCTCTTGTAAAATTCAATTTTTCATGAACGAGTACGTCCAAAATATCAATATATTTTTCAGAACTGTCGTCATCAGATATTTTTTGTAGGTTGTCAATATCACCCTGAACATTTACGATATCCTGTTTAAGGCTCTTTTTATCAATTGTATTTCTTCTATATATATTACTGCCGATAGTACCTTCAGCCACGGTAATATCCCTTTTCAGTTCTCTTAAATTGTTACTAACTGTAACCTCTGCCAATACTTTTTCGTTTCCTTTAATGAGGGTATTGATATTCTTGGCAGAATTGTATTGTATATAAATAAGTAAAAGATTTCCTGCTATGAAAGCTGCCAATATATAAAGAATGATTCTTTTGCCTGTCATTATGCTTAACGTCGTTTATTGCTAATTTAATTCTAATTTATTTGTTTTTGCCTGTGGCGGGCTCTTTTACATAATGTAACAGAAAGAAAAATAGCAGTAAAATCAGGGATATCAGGGCTATCAATAACAAAATAAAATTTATTCCATTTATTCCTTTATCTATTAGTTCAAGAAATAAATAAGCAACCACAATCAATAAAAACGTATCAATAAAAAATAGTATAGTGTAAAAAATTTTCATCTTATTTAAAAAAGACCCCCGGTTATCCGTGAGGTCTTTGACAAAAACAGACTAATTATGAAAAAAATTGAAGGGAACGGATAAAACATTAATTTTTAAAATCTTCGTTAAAACTAATTCGCATCGTTAAAATTTAAAAACACAAATCGGTAAAAAGGCAATTACAATCGTTGAATTCCCTTTTCCGGGAATAAGATAGGCAGTTAAAGTATGTTCATCTTTTTATTTAAGGCATGACGATAACCGTCAGCTACAGGAAGCGGTTTACTATTTACTATTAAAACCCCATCCCGAACGGTGTCTATTTTATTTAGTGCTACAATAAAGGATCGGTGGACCTTCAAAAACTTTGAAGCAGGAAGTCTTTCTTCCATAGATTTCAATGTAGTATGAATAGCATAAAATTTTTGAAGTGTGTGGAGTTTCACATAATCCCCCATTGCTTCAGCATACAATATGTCTTCAATTTTGAGCCTCCGTACTATATTTGAATCACGGATGAAAAGAAAGTCATTGGAATCCATTTGTACTTCCTCTGAATTACTAGCCAGCAATTCTCTCGCTCTATCAATAGCTTGTATAAACCGCGTCGGGGTTACCGGTTTAACGAGATAATCCGCTACATTCAATTCAAATGCTTCTGCTGCATAATCCTTTTTTGCAGTGGTAAATATTATGAGTGGGCGTTTATTTCCCAGATTTTTTGTAAGCTCCAGTCCGCTCATTCCCTGCATTTCAATGTCTAGTAAAATGAGGTCAACAGGATGATCCTGTAGAAAATTGAAGGCATCAATTGCATTTGAAGTTTCTCCGGACACCATGATATCTTTTACCTGGCTGGCCAGTTGTTTCATTGTGGTTCTCGCAATCTTATTATCATCTACAATAAGGCAATTCATTGTATAAAGTTAAGATTTTAAGAGATTTATAAAAAAGACTTCAAATTGTTTCGTCTGGATTGTAAGTATTGATTACCAAAAATTTCTCGGGGTTGGGTTTGGTGATCGCAATTGATCCTAAGCAAAGATTAAACTTTTAATATTACTTGTGAAAAGCAATTCATTTTTTTTGACCTTAATTTCAGAATTAATTAGTGAAAGTTATTATATCTTTCAATCGGCAAAATAGGTTTGGAAATGAAGAGAAATTGTTACCGACACGGGTCACTTTAATAGAAACTGATTAAAAAGATTGCTAAAAAGATTGCTAATTTTCCTGATATGAATCAAAAGAATTATTTAGTGCCGATCATTCTGGTGACCTCATTGTTTTTCTTATGGGGCCTTGCATATGGTTTATTAGATGTGCTGAATAAACATTTCCAGGAAACCCTCAGGATAACCAAGTTGCGTTCTACTTTGATACAGGCAGCGTATTTTGGCGCCTATTTTTTAATCGCCCTACCTGCAGGGTTATTCATGCAAAAGGCTGGCTACAGGAAAGGAATTATTACCGGTTTATTATTATATGCCTTAGGGGCTATTCTTTTTTATCCTTCTGCACAATATGAGAGCTTCACTTTTTTCCTGGTTTCATTATTCGTTCTCGCAAGTGGATTAGCTTTTTTAGAAACCGCTGCCAATCCATATATCACTGTTCTTGGAAAACCTGAAACCTCAGAATTCCGGTTAAATCTTGCGCAAAGTTTTAATGGGGTAGGCTCATTTTTAGGACCAATAATTGGTGGNNGTTAGACACGGTGAAATATGTGTACATTATCATAGCAACGATTGTTTTACTCGTCGCTTTTTTATTTTTTAAAACACCTATGCCTGAAATTAAAGAAGAAGAATTAGTCATGGATGAAAATGAACATGCTGCCAAGAAATTATTCCAGCATACTCATTTTGTCTGGGCAATAATCGCACAATTTTTCTATGTTGCAGCCCAGGTAGGCATCGCTGCCTTATTCATAAATTATTGCACTGAAAAGAAGGTGGGCATAGATAACGAATATGCCTCATACTTACTTTCAGCCAGCCTGGTATTATTTACCGTTGGCAGATTTGCAGGGACTGCGCTTATGAAAATTATTGCTCCCAATAAACTCCTTGCATTATATGCACTAATAAATATTTTGCTTTGTTTCATTGTAGTAATAATACCGGGGATATTATCGGTTTATTCTTTAATGGCTGTGTTCTTTTTTGAATCTATCATGTTCCCAACCATTTTTGCATTGGGTATAAAAAATATTGGCCGATATACAAAGGCAGGGGCATCATACATTATTATGTCAATTGTGGGAGGTGCGCTGGTTCCGGTTCTTATGGGTTACCTGGCACAAACCTATTCAACTCCGTTTTCCTACGTCGTACCCCTGGTTTGTTTTGTATTTGTTTTCCTGTTTGGTATCTACGGGTATAAAATAAGAGCACATGTTTAGAAAAGATTTTATATTTATTCATCGAATACTAATTTGTATAGATTAGATTTCAGATTTAATTAGAAATTTATTACACCTGCTTTTATTATTTTTTTTAAAATAAATAATTTGTGAAGGAATCATGTTTCAGTTAAACGAAAAAACGGCAGTTGTTACCGGTGGAGGTAGCGGTATCGGGAAAGCAGTGGCATTATTATTTGCCAGGCAGGGGGCCGATGTTCATCTGGTTGATNNGCGTTTGTACATGTTTGTGATGTTACTAACCAGTTGCAGGTAACCGGGGTATTTGAAAAAATAAATAAAGTTGATATTTTGGTAAATAGCGCCGGAGTATCGCATGTGGGAAATGTTGAAAATACAACTGAAAAGGACTTAGATCGGCTATACAATGTAAATGTAAAAGGAGTTTACAATTGCCTCCATGCTTCAGTTCCGATAATGAAAAAAAATAGGCACGGTGTAATCCTGAACGTGGCTTCTATTGCAAATATTGTCGGACTCACTGACCGTTTTGCTTATTCAATGACAAAAGGGGCGGTATATGCAATGACCTTATCAGTTGCGAGGGATTATATTCATGAAGGAATTCGGTGCAACAGTATTTCCCCTGCAAGGGTGCATACTCCTTTTGTAGACGATTTTATCAGGAAAAATTATCCGGGTCAGGAAAAGGAAGTGTTTGAAAAATTATCAAAAAGCCAGCCTATTGGCAGGATGGCAACGCCGGAGGAAATAGCGGGCCTTGTTTTGTATCTATGTTCTGATGAGGCTTCCTTTGTAACCGGCTGTGACTACCCAATTGACGGCGGTTTTACGAGGTTAAATAATTAATTTTTTTATCTTAATGGGATTAAATGAAACTGATAAGATTTGGAGAGATCAATAAGGAAAAACCCGGATTGATTCTTAATAATAAGTATTACGATGCTTCTTCATTTGGTGAAGATTATGATGAACATTTTTTTGAATCAGAAGGTTTGAATAGGTTACAAAAATTCATCGATTCGGAAAGGAGTCGCCTTACCGAAATTTCAAAAGATACCAGGTTGGGGAGCCCGGTTGGCAGGCCTTCAAAAATTATTTGTATTGGTTTGAATTATGCCGACCATGCAAAAGAAACGCATGCAAAAATTCCCTCTGAACCTATTATATTTTTTAAATCAACGTCTGCAATCTGCGGCCCTTTTGACGATATAATCATTCCTAAGAAATCTGAGAAAACCGATTGGGAAGTTGAACTCGCTGTAATCATTGGGAAAAAAACATCCTATGCCAATGAACCAAATGCTAATGATTCTATTGCAGGATATTGTTTACATAACGATCTCAGTGAAAGAGAATTTCAGCTGGAAAGAAACGGGCAATGAGTAAAGGGCAAAAGTTGCGATACTTTTGCGCCTCTGGGACCTTTCATGGCAACCCCGGATGAAATCCCGGATGTAAATAATCTTCGATTATGGTTAACAGTGAATGGAAGGAAAATGCAGGATGGCAACACTTCGAATTTAATTTTCAGGATTCCCTTCTTAATTTCTTATATCAGCCAGTTTATGACTTTACTACCGGGAGACATAATTTCCACTGGAACTCCTGCCGGCGTGGGTTTGGGAATGAATCCGCCAGTATATTTGAAAAATAGCGACGTGATGGAATTGGGTATTGATGGTTTGGGGTCTGCCAAACAGAAAGTAAGGGCCTATTCTTAATTAAATTGTAGTGAAAATTTCAAGTTGTTTTGCAGAAATCTGATTCAATCTAATTCAACTATTGCTTTTATCACATTATTTTCAGCTTTAAGCCATGATGGAAAAGTGTGTTTTACTTCATTAAATTTTACCCTGTGTGTTATAAATTTCCCTGGATCTATTTTACCCGTGATGATGGAATTGATAACATGCTCAAAATCCTTTCTTGTCGCATTGCGGCTGCTCATTAAGGTGGTTTCTCTCTTATGAAATTCCGGATGACTGAAGCTGAAGGCTTCTTTTTGTAACCCAATGAGAATTAGTCTGCCTCCATGGGCAACATATTGCAATGCATTATTCATTGCATTAAGATTTCCGGTAGCGTCAATAACCACGGGGGGCATATCACGGATAGTAATTTTTTTTAATCTGGCAAGAGTATCTTCTTTTCTGGCGTCTATACAATAATCCACATTCATATTTTGCTTGCAGAAGGTTAATCGGAAAGGATTAATATCTAAAGCTATTACCCTTGCTCCTGCGATGCGTGCAAATTCCATGGTGGCAAGCCCGATAGGTCCTGCTCCGATCACTAAAACAAATTCGTCTTTTTGCACATTTGCCCTGCTTACACCATGGGCGCCAATAGCGAGTGGTTCTACTAAGGCAAGTTCATCATAACCAAGTCCTGCATGTTTAATCAGTGAGGAAGTTGGTACGGAAAGATAAGTAGACATTCCTCCGTCAATGTGAACTCCAATTACCTTTAATTCAGTACAGCAATTAGGTTTTCCATTTTTGCACGCAATGCATGTACCGCAATTTAGATATGGAATACAGGTTAGAATTTGACCAGGTACGAGTCCTTCGGCCCCATCGGCTTCAATCAAATCTGCGGACAGTTCATGTCCCAATATTCTTGGGTAGGTAAAAAAAGGCTGTGTACCCTCATACGCATGAAGGTCAGTTCCGCAGATGCCAATCCTTCTGATCTTTATGAGAGCATGCCCTGGTTTTAGTATAGGTGTCGGTATGTTTTCATAGGCTAAATTTCCGGGACTGTTACAAATTAATGCTTGCATTTTGGTTTTGCATTTTTAAAACTAATTTATAGGATTATGTATTTAGTTCGCATTTCTTTATTTGGCTGTAAGTTACCGGCAATAAAGCCACAGCTCTGCCAATTAATTTATCAAGTACCGTTGCTAAAAAGCTTCTCCTGTTAAATCTAAAATGAAATTCATCCAAATAATTTTGAAGCCGGTTGCCTTTACATTTATGATGAATTCCTCTTAGCCATCCTTTAATATTCATAATATGGATATGCAATTCCGGAAATCCTTTGCCCTTTGCCCTTTTCACTCAGTACTTGTTCTATTGACCAATCTTTTTTAAGTGGCCAATATCCCCGCCAACCATCTGTAGTTACTTTACTGTCCTTATCAACTTTCTGTTCAAAGAATGGTTGTAATTCTTTGGCTGATGCATCTTCAATAACTTTGGCGTAAGCTCTTCCTATTGTTATCTTCCCCCTCTTATCAGTTACTTTTTCGATTCCTAAAACAACCAACTGTTTTGCCTCCGGACTCCGTCCCTGCTTGTTTTCGTCAAATCCTCCCACTAAAAATTCATCTACTTCCACCTTCGTTTCCAATGGGTATTTATTAGAACTTTTCATGGCATTTTGATACTTCGCTTTTAATAACCAGGAACTTCTTTGCTGGCAATCAAACTCTTTAGCCAATTCGTTAGTAGACATTCCTTTCTTTTTTACACTAATACGAAACCCTATTTCAAATGCTCTTAATAAGCCCAGTTTGCATTTATGGAACATTGTGTTAGCCGTTACTGACTCATCATACTTACATTTTCTACATCGCCGGTAAAACCATTGTCGGCCTTTTACATATTGTTCACAGCCACATTTAACACACTGGTATCCATCACCCCATTTGGCTTCCACTAAATAACTTAAACAGTCTTCTTCTGTTTTAAACTTTTTCCTAAAATCTTTTATACTTAAAGCCTTTTGCATAACTAATATATTTAGCTCCAAAATACTAATTATTTTAGACATAACCAAGGTTTGCGAACTAAATACATAATCCTANNTTAAAAATTATTTCAAAACCGCATTCAGAAGTTTGACCCGTAACAGGAATTACACTATTATCAACATCGCCGGAATGGCTGTTGGTATTGCCGTTTGTATGATGATCTTTATCATTATACAATTTCAAACAAGCTTCGATAATTTTCATGCAAAGAAAGATCGCATCTATCGTGTGTTAACCGAATATCATCATGCAGATGCAGCTAATATTGTTTATGGGAAAGACGTTCCTTTTCCAATGCCCATCGGATTGAAAACGGCTTTTCCCCAAATAGAACAGGTAATTCCGATTTGGGCAAGCCAAAAAGATCAATTGCTAATACCTGACGATAACGAAACAACCATAAAGACATTTAAAGAAAACAAAGGTGTATTTTTTACAGAGCCTCCATTTTTTAAAATGTTTGATTACCCTCTGCTTGCAGGTTCGTATG
>PKYU01000382.1 GCA_003132765.1 Chitinophagaceae bacterium
TTTTACTTGCGGATTTTAGATATAATATATTTTCGAATAATTTATTTTGTATAACTTCACTTGGGATAATTCACCGACCATGCTCAATGAGACTTTATATAATGAAAAAGAATTGCTGGAATTGATATCGGAAGGTGATGAATCTGCTTTTGCCAAATTATTTACGCATTATCGCAACAGGATTTTTAGTATTGCCTTTAAACTCACCAAATCAAATATATCAGCTGAAGAAATTGTCCAGGATGTTTTTTTAAAAATATGGCTCAAGAGAGCTAATTTAAATAATATTCAAAATTTCAGTGGGTATCTTTTTATTGTTACCAGAAATAATGCTTATAAAGTTTTAAAGCGTATTGCCCGGGATTACAAAATAATTTTAATCACAGAAAAAGATCAAACGTTAGCTACTAATGATACTTCTGACCTGTTAATGGAAAAAGAATACAACCTCGTATTGCAAAATGCAATTGAACGGTTGCCGAACCAACAAAAGGAAGTCTATATTTTTGTAAAGGAACACGGACTAACACGTAATGAAGTTGCCAATAGAATGCAAATTCAGCCTGACACTGTTAAATTTCATTTGGCACAAGCTATGAAAAAAATTCGAGCTTTTTGTATGCTGCACCTAGGTACTTTTACCGGATTTACCATTTTCCTTTCTCCATTATTCAGGAACAATTAAAAAAAATTCCTAAACCTACCTGCCCATTGCTTCTTAAAAGTACTCTTTATAAAAAAGGGTTAAAACTATTTTTTCTTCTATTAATTTACTTTATGTCGGAATCGCGCCTGGAATATTTATTTAATAGTTATATGTGTAATAACCACACCAGGGCAGAGGAGGAGGAGTTGATGGCATTGGTGGCCCAATCTGAAAACAAGGCGGTTGTGCAAAATCTCATAGAAAATCTTATTGCAAATACAGGATCAGAAATCGAAATGCCAGATGATGCAGCTGCTTCTATTTTGCAAAATATTTTGAAAGCTAACAAAGCTTTCGTTATTCCAATTAAAAATAGGAAAGCGGTCTTTTCATTTTGGATGCGTGTGGCTGCTGCGGCGATTCTTTTTTTTGGAGGTGCTACTTACTTTCTTTTAGATAAAAAATATAGTGCGAGGGCAACGGTTGGAAAGGAGGCCCAAATCTCCTCTCATATTTTGCCCGGAAGAAATCGGGCAGTGCTTATAACGTCTGAAGGCAAAACAATTGTGCTGGATAGCGTTCAAAATGGAATAATTGCCCAGATTGGAAATAATAAAATTAGTAAGCAAGATGGATTACTGATATATAATGCATCAGCATTAGCTAAAATGGGAACTCCTTCTACTTACAACACAATAGTAACACCACTGGGAGGACAATACCAGGTTGTATTGTCTGACGGAAGCAAGGTTTGGTTAAATTCAGGTTCCTCATTACATTTTCCCATCGGTTTTGCAGATAGTCAACGGATAGTGGAACTTACAGGTGAAGCTTATTTCGAAGTAGCAAAAAATAAGGAAAANNAAGCTTATGAAAACGAAAGTTTTATTAAAACGAGTTTACTTGAGGGTAGCGTAAAGATTACCAAGGGCAAGGTAAGCGGTTTTTTGAAACCGGGGGAGCAAGCAGTACTAAATTCTAATGATAATAAGGTAGAAATTAGCAAAGCCAATATGGATGAAGCGATTGCTTGGAAGAATGGATTGTTTCAATTTGAAGGGGACAATATTATTAGCATTATGAAGGAAATTGGGCGATGGTATAATGTTGAAATAGAGTATGCAGCTAAACCGCCAATGCGCCGGTTTGAAGGAAAAATAAGCAGATACAATCAGTTATCAGACGTGCTTAGGATTCTGGAGTTAAGTAATGTGAAATTTACTGTTACTAGAAACAAAATTATTGTACAATAACGTTTATTATTCTCGATAACTAAACTGATTATTATGACAAAAAAGAACAATTAGTAGGAGCAGAATAGGTACCTTAATTTACCTATTCTGGCGATATTTACAAATATAAAAAAACCAGCAATGTTCGTTGCATCGCTGGCCAAAGGCTAAAAACTGTTGTGACACAAATAATTTAACCAAAATAAAATCAAAACTATACTATGATTTCAACTACAAGTTACCAAAATAAAAATGGTTCCAGAAGATTATTATCCAAAACATTGATGATTACGAAATTAACAATTGCATTGCTTTTATTTTTCATAGTTGAAGGTAATGCAAAAGGCTATTCCCAAAAGATCAATATCGTCAAAAAACATGCTCCTCTAGCAGATATTTTTGATGCTATTACGCAACAAACGGGGTTCCTCTTTTTTTACGATAAATCCATAATAGAAAAAATTGAACCTATCGATATTACACTCACCAATGCGACACTTGAGGAAGCTTTGTCAGTGTGTCTGAAAGGTCACCAACTTGCTTATACAATTGTTAAGAATACAATAGTTATTCAATCAAAAATGACTGTTACAAATTCAATCCATAAAGAATTTAATACAAGTACTATACACCCTTCCCCTCCTCCTCCCATTGAAATTCATGGAAGAGTGGCAAACCAGAAAGGGGAACCACTGGTTGGAGTAAGTATTACGGTTAAAGGAACAAATATTGGTACTTCAACCGATGGAAAAGGAAATTATTCGATTACTGTTACCCAAAATGCCACCCTGGTATTTTCTAATGTAGGCTATGCAAAGAAAGAAGTAGCTGTAAATGATAGTTTGGAAGTTAATGTGGTAATGGAAGTAATCGTTTCTTCGTTGGATCAGGTGGTTGTGGTAGGTTATGGTACATCTACTCGAGCGAAATTAACTGGTGCAGTTTCGACAGTAGATGTAGGTAAGGTAATGTCGTCAAGGCCTGCTACCAATGTCGCTTCTTTACTAGAAGGCGAGGTGGCCGGAACTTTTATTCATCAAAATTCTGGACAACCTGGTGCTGAAGGAATGGAAATAACAGTAAGAGGTACGGGCAGTATGGGCAATTCTACACCTCTGGTAATTATTGATGGGATAGAATCTTCCATGGATAATATTAATCCCTTTGACATTGAAAATATAAGTGTATTGAAGGATGCCGCTTCGGCATCTATTTATGGAACCCGTGCTGCTAATGGTGTTATACTTATAACTACTAAACGAGGTAAGGATGGGCCAGTTCACATTAGTTATAACGCTTACTTTGGTCTGCAGAAGCCAACCGATGTTCCTGATTTTCTAGGTTCAGCTGATTATGCTACGCTATATAATGAAGCGAGAACAAATGCAGGGCTTACACCAACCTATAGTGATGCAGATATTGCAAAATATAAAGCAGGTAATGATCCTAATTATCCAAGTACAGACTGGATGGCTGTATTATATTCAGGATCAGGCCTTGCACAATTTCATAATCTGAATCTATCAGGTGGTAATGAAAAAACCAAATATAATATTTCATTGGCGTACAAACAACAAGATGGTGTTATACAACAAGTAAATGCCAAACAAGGTAATTTGCGTATCAACCTTGACACTAAAATAAATCGTTGGCTAAGTATAGGAATGAACTCAGCTATGTCATTTGCGGTAAACACAATACCTTTAACAGGTCCTGAACTTACCCGTGGTNNTTGCAGCAATTTTATAACTCTGTTACACATATCCTCCCTATATACCCTGTAAAATTAGCAGATGGTTCATGGTCTGGATTATATCCCTTGGGGAATCTTGCAGCTTGGATAGCTGAAGGTAATTTGAGAACTACACCCGTAAACCACTTGGTACAGACTATGTTTTCAGATGCAAAAATTTTAGATGGTCTTAACTGGAGAAACAGGGCAAGTGTAGATTATACATTCTCAGATATCACCAATCACATTTCTAACTTTACCTATGGGGGTGGGCAGGTTTCTGGACCATCTTCGAATCAGGAGGAAGCTGATAAATTGTTAATTATTGATCTGGAATCACTATTGACTTATGATAAAAGATTTGGTAAACATGGAATAAATGTACTTTTAGGTACTTCGACAAGAAGCGAGGCGTTCAACATGTTAATGGGATATCGCTTGGGGTTCCCTTCAAACAGTCTCACAGCTCTCAATGCCGGAAGTACAACTGGTCTTATAAATGCAGGGGCCGATACCAAGGCTACCCTCGGTTCATATTTCGGANNAATATCTTTTTGAAGGAGATTTGCGAAGAGATGGTTCCTCGAAGTTTGCCCCTGACAAACGCTGGGGTTGGTTCCCTTCGTTTTCGGCAGGGTGGATATTAACGAAGGAAAATTTCATGAAAGATGTTAAATGGTTAGATTTTCTAAAGATAAGAGCTTCTTGGGGGCAACTTGGAAATGATAGGATAGCAGATTATTTATACCAGCCACTCATTTCCTTAGGGCTGAATTATCCATTTGGTGGAACCTCAGCTACGGGCGGCGCACAGACCATTGCTAATAATCCCGATATTACCTGGGAAACCACTACTGAAAGGAATTTTGGTGTTGATTTAAGATTTTTTCAGAATGCATTCTCCGTAAGTTTTGATGCATATAATAGATATACTGAACATATTCTTACTGGAGTTCCTGTTTCTGCAACATTTGGTCTTCCTGCCCCGACTGTTAATTCTGGTGCAATGAGTAATAAAGGTATAGAAACAGAATTGAAATATTCTAAAATGAAGGGTAAACTGCAGTTCGATATTTCGATTAATGGTTCCTATAATAAAAACAGGGTAGAGGCATATAATGGTACGGATATTTTTGATGTGGCTGGTGAAGGAGGGGCTGTAGTTCGTGAAAAAGGGATTCCTTGGGATTCTTACATTGGTTATCAGTGGATCGGATATTTTTCAAGTGATGCAGAAGCTCATAGTAGTGCTGTTCAGAATCCAAATGTAGGTGCAGGAGATTTAAAGTTTAAAGACCAGAACGGGGATGGAGTAATTAATGGGAAGGACCGTGTGGTTCTGGGTAGTGTAAATCCAAAATATACCTATGGGATGAATTTTGGAGTTAGATATAAAGAGTTTGATTTTGGAACCTTCCTTCAAGGAGTTCAAGATGTTCAATGGTATATAAGGGTTCGAGGTTATTTCCCTTTTATGCGTAATGGGAAAGCTCTAAGAATGAATCTTAATCGTGAGATTGTGCAAAACGGAGTAGTAGTTAAACAAGGTTATTTTCCTGAAACTCAACTTGAAGGTGGTGCTGGAGGGAAAAATGTAGTTTCCAGTGGTTTTACTATACACAATGCTTCATATCTCAGGATGAAACATTTACAAATTGGCTTTACTTTTCCTGATAAATGGGTAAAATCCATAAAAATTTCCAAGTTTAGAATTTATGCTAGTGGGGAAAACCTGTTAACTTTTACAAAATTTCCTTCTGGTTATGATCCAGAAGTAAATACAACTCCATTTCATGGCCATATAATTGGAGGGGCGGCAGGATGGAGTTATCCTCAAGTAAAATTCTACGTTTTTGGTTTGGAAGTTAGCTTTTAAAGAGTTTCCATATTTAAACTAATAATTTAAACTTAAATTTATGATTAAGAAAAATTTAGAATATTTCCTGATTATACTTCTTTTTGGATTTGGGATAATATCCTGCACTAAAAAATTTTTGAACCCTGTTCCTAATACTCAGCTCAGTGATGCAACTTTCTGGAAGACAATAGATGATGCCAATATGGCTTTAGCTGGATGTTACCGCGACTGGGAAAATGGAATGAATATAGTTATGGGCGATGCAATGACTGATAATGNNATACAATAACTTTCTTGAGCACATTGATAAAATGAATATTGATAGTACTAAAAAGAACGAACTAGAAGCAGAAGTGCGTTTTTTAAGGGCTTATGACTATTTTTTAAAAATAGAGTATTTTGGTGATATGCCTTTAATCACCAAAACGATACCTACTTCTGACCATCCATCAAGAACTACTGTTGCAGAAATTCAAACCTTTATTTTGGGCGAGCTTGATCA
>PKYU01000456.1 GCA_003132765.1 Chitinophagaceae bacterium
TGGATTATTTCTCGGGTATTATAAAGGATGAAAACAAAAGAATGAATAAGCAGGTTGAAACCATATTGCAGGCAGCTCTGCTGGATAAGCAGGAAATTCAACTAAACGAAAAAACGGTTCATGCACATGAAATAATTCAGGCGGCGGTTAATAATATTAAGTTACCCCTTGAACAAAAGAATGGCAAACTTGAAACTAATCTTGAAGCAACTAATGATGTAATTAAGGGCGATGAAGTTCACCTGATCAATATCATAAATAACCTTCTTGATAATGCAATAAAATATTCCGACGAGGATCCACGGATCAAATTATCTACCTTAAATTATAACAAGCACCTCCGCATTAAGATAGAAGATAATGGTATAGGAATGAGCAAGGAAACACTCCACCGCATATTCGAAAAATTTTATCGTGCGCATACCGGCAACATCCACAATGTAAAAGGCTTCGGCCTTGGGTTAAGCTATGTTAAAACCATCGTTGATGCACATAAAGGAAAAATAAAAGCTGAAAGCACACTGGGAAAAGGAAGTTGCTTCATCATAGACTTGCCTTCTCTTAAACTACCTGTTTCTCAGATTTAATTACTGGATTCTAACAAAATCTTTTATCCGTATTAACATTTCTATCTACCAATCCTTTCTTTGAGAATGTAAATTGGTAGTCATATTCATTCCCACATATTCTTTTCATCTGATCTAGTTTGTAACATTTTTTACACAGTTAATTCATACTTTTTCTACATCGGAAATTAATATAATTTGACTGAGAGTCTCGTTTATCTTGACTTTAAGTGAGGTTAATAAAAAAGTTTTCCCCCAAAATGTTGTCCGGGTGTGAAAAAGTGTTATTTTGTGTAAATTTTTTAAAAACAATTCTAATTAATTCATAATGACAGGCTTTATAGGTGAATATGAGGCTACGATAGATGCAAAGGGTCGCTTCCTGCTTCCGGTTGGGTTTAAGAAACAATTACCCGAAAGCGGAGCTGAATCATTTGTATTGAACAGGGGATTTGAAAAATGCCTGAGTTTATACACATCAAAAAGCTGGAAACCTTTATTTTCTGACTTAAGCAAACTGAATGATTTTGAGCCTAAAGTAAGGCAATTCAAACGATATTTTTTGAATGGTGCAACCCAGGTTGACCTGGATAGTGCGGGACGTCTTTTGTTGCCGAAAAATCTTATGGAATATGCAGGATTGGAAAAGGATATTGTCCTGGTTTCTGCAATAGATAAAATTGAAATATGGGATAAAATAAAATATCAGCAGTTCTTTGAAACTTTTTCTCCGGAAGCATTTAGTGATTTGGCAAAGGAAGTTATGGCAGGCGATAAAATTGCAAAATCATAAAAATGCAGGAAGGCATCTACCATGTGCCCGTTATGTTGNNGTTGATGGGTTGCAAATAAATCCTTCCGGAATTTATGTTGATTGCACATTTGGAGGAGGCGGCCACAGTTTCGGAATACTAAAGCAATTAAATGTTCATGGAAGATTGATTGCTTTTGACCAGGATGCAGCTGCTTTTGAAAACCGGCTGGTTGATGATAGGGGCATATTTGTACCACATAATTTCCGGCACCTTCAGCGCTTTCTTCGCTTTCACAAAATTCTTAAGGTAAATGGAATTTTGGCTGACCTGGGGGTATCCAGCCATCAGTTTGATCAGGCGGAACGTAANNTTCCACGCGGTTTAATGCGCCGTTGGATATGAGAATGAATCAAAAAGAAAAAATAAATGCAGCAGGAGTAATCAATGATTATTCAGAAGAAAAACTGCATAAAATGTTTGAGCGATTTGGAGAGGTGACGAATTCAAAAACGCTGGCGCAACATATAGTTCAGGCCAGGAAGTCCCAATCATTGAATTCAATAACAGATTTTAAAAATGTACTTTATCCCCTGGTAAAAGGCAATCCGGAAAAATATTTCGCCAAGGTGTTTCAGGCTATAAGAATAGAAGTTAATGATGAATTAGGGGCTTTAAAGGATATGTTGCTTCAGGTTCCGGAAGTACTCCTGGAAGGTGGGCGAATTGTAATTATCACGTTCCATTCACTTGAAGACAGGATCGTAAAAAACTTTTTCAAAAATGGAAATTTTGAAGAATCGCCAAAAGAAGATATGTATGGTAGAAAAAATACAAGTGGGTTCAAAATAATAACTAAAAAACCAATTACACCATCGCCTGAAGAATTAAAAAATAATCCAAGATCAAGAAGCGCAAAGATGCGCATCGCGGAAAAAATAAAAGTTTCAAAAGATAATTAGATAAATATAATGGCTGAAGATCAAAAAACAAATAAGGACAGCAGCAGGAAATCATCCCGGATGAAGATCTTGAGAACATTGCTATATAACAGGTTGCTCGTGAAAAATATACCATTCTATCTTTTTATAGCAACCCTGGCGATAATTTATATAGCCAATGGTCATTATGCTGATAAAACCATCAGGAAAATAAATGCCACAGCCAAGCATTTAAAAGAAATGGAGTATGAATATAAAACAGCAAAACGGGATGTGATATTCAGGAGTAAAGAAAGTGAATTGGCAAAGGCTGTAGAACCGTTGAGATTAAGAGAATTGGTTGTTCCGCCAGTAAGGCTTATTGACAGTATTCAAAATAAATAGTCNNTCTATTTATGTTTTCTGGGCATTATAGCATTGGGCGCCGTAGTGCTCAGCAGAGCTATTTTCATACAAAAGGTACAAGGTGATTACTGGAAAAAAATGAGCAACACACAGCATTTGAAATATATGGATATTAACGCTGAACGCGGAACTATTTATAGTGAGGACGGAAATATGCTGAGTACCTCAATACCTATTTTTGATGTATATGTTGATTTTGGAGCGGATGGCCTTACGGAAAAGAATGGCAAACGATTTTATGATAATCTTGATTCACTTAGTATTTCTTTGTCAAAACTATTTAAGGATTCATCCCCTGCCTCCTACCGGAAACTATTGATTGCAGCTTATAAAAACCAGGACAGGTATTACCCATTAAAAAAGAAAATTTCTTTTGAAGAATATACGGTTTTACGCAATTTTCCTTTGGTGCGTCAAGGCCGGAATAAGAGTGGATTTATTATTGACGTTAGAGATAACAGGGTTAATCCCTATGTATTACTTGCTAACAGAACCATAGGCCTTTCGCGTGGCGATACAACGAGAAATGTAGGGCTCGAAAGATCTTATGATAGTGTTTTGAAAGGACAAACAGGTAGCAGGCTAATGCGTTATATGGCCGGGGCTTATGTTCCGGTAGATGGAGCAGAGATAGAACCTGAAAATGGAAAGGACATCATTACTACTATTGATACATACATACAGGATGTTGCAGAAAATGCATTAATGAAAATGATGGTTAAGAACAATTCATTACATGGCACCTGCATTGTGATGGAAACAAAGACCGGAAAAATTAAGGCTATTGCAAACCTTGGCAAGAGACCGGATGGGGAATACATTGAAGATTATAATTACGGACTGGGTAAAAGAACAGAACCAGGTTCAGTATTTAAGTTAGCAACGCTGATATCTCTTCTTGAAGATAAATATGTGGACACAGGCAGTATAATTGATTGTGAGGGTGGACAAAAAGTATTCTATGGCCTTCGGATTAAAGATTCCCATCAAGGTACGGGACTCCTGACAGTTAAGGAAGCATTTGCCCAGTCATCAAATGTTGCATTCGCAAAAATGGCTGATGAATATTATCATGCACAACCTGGTAAATTTTATCAACACCTCCATAAGCTTCGACTTGATACTTCAACAGGAATTGATANNTATTGTAGGGGCGGCGGCTCCATATATCAAGAAGCCAGGCAGTAAATACTGGACTAAAACCACTTTACCGTTTATGGCTCATGGTTATGAAGAGTTGGTTACTCCGCTCCAGTTATTAATGGTTTACAATGCAGTTGCCAATAATGGAAGAATGATGCAGCCATACCTGGTAAATTCTGTGAATGAAATGGGGATTGAGATTAAATCCTTTAAGCCTCGTATTCTCGTGGATAAAATATGTAGCGATGAAACCCTGGGAAAATTAAAGGCCTGCCTTCGTGCCGTAGTGCAAAGTGCCCATGGAACCGGCCACGCGCTCGAAACTAATGTTTATGACTTTGCCGGAAAAACCGGTACTGCTGTAACGGCAATGGATAATCGTGGATATAATAAAAATGCAAAAATTTATCAATCTGCCTTCATAGGGTATTTTCCCGCAAA
>PKYU01000333.1 GCA_003132765.1 Chitinophagaceae bacterium
CCACCATGTTAAATGGAATTTCCTGGTAAGTTTTCTTAAGTGTTAGCGCCGCATTATAGGCCGGCAGAACGATTATAATTTTTTTGTTATTAATCATACAAGATCCTGATTCAGAATTGACAGCTTTGTTAATAATGAAGGTCGCAAATTTACTCTTTTGAAATTATAGGGTAAAATATTGTTCTTTGGGTTATGCGTTAGGGAATTAATTACCAGGAAGTATTATTAAAATATGATCATACTTCTGATGATTACAGGAAAAAAAACCGGCAATATTGCCGGTTATCCACGTGTATTTCAGAAATAAAATTTGGAGGTAAGGATAATTATTTTGGAAGCAATACGGTGTTGATTACATGTATTACACCATTGCTTTGGTTCACATTTGCGATTGTGATTTTTGCCACATCTCCTTTGGCATCAGTTACCATTAGATTTTTACCTTTTTTGGCAATGGTCAAATCTTCTCCCTGCACGGTTTTCAGAGTAGCTTTACCATTCCCTTCTTTTACCATTTTCATAAGATCCATTGAAGAAAGGTTCCCTGCTACAACATGATATGTAAGAATTGCTGTTAGCTGACCTTTATTTTCAGGCTTTAAAAGTGTTTCCACAGTTCCCTTTGGAAGTTTATCAAAAGCTTCGTTTGTTGGTGCGAATACAGTAAACGGGCCGGGGCCTTCAAGTGTTTCAGCCAGTCCGGCTGCTTTAACTGCTGCAACCAAAGTGGTATGATCTTTTGAATTTACTGCATTTTCAATGATGTTTTTTGTAGGGTACATTGCTGCTCCACCTACCATTGCGGTTTTGTCCATTTGGGCAAAAGCTGAAGAAGTTGCGATTACTGCAAGGATTGATAATCCTAATAAGTTAATTTTTTTCATGATTTTATATTTTTATTTTAATCATGTACGCATAATGGGAAGAGATGGATTTATTTTAGAGAATTTTTTTTTGGATATTGAAAGTCTGGTGATTCTGTAAATTTAAAAAGCAACTTAATTGTAGTGGAAAAAGTGAGGAATGGATTTTGAAATCAGATTTTTGCCATAACAAACATTTCACCCTGGGGAGTTGGGTTACCGCCTGCTTTTTCCAATGTAATCGCAAAAGCATCAGCATGGCCAAATGATTTCATTTTTTGTATATGGTAAATTCCATTTTTAGTAGTTATCATACCACCATCCACAGGCTTACCATCTATAATGGCCCATAATTGATATTGTTTCCCTTCCGGAGCAGCAGGCAGGTGAGTAGGATCCACATAAACTTCACCGGTATTTTTCATCCAGTAAATTTTGGCAAGCGCATCCGGCGCCTGCGGCGTTCCGTTTAGTACAATTGGCATTGCATTTTTATCACTCATCACATTCAGTTCATTCTTCATCGCAAGATTTGCCTGCTGGTTCTGATCTATTTTATTCTGAGCAGCCTGTAATTGTTCGTTGGCTTGCTGATATTTATTATAATATGAATAGTTGAGTACCAAACTTCCAATTAGCAGAATTAAGCTTGCAGCTGCTGCATATTTGAAGTATGAAGGAATGCGGTACAAATTTTTTTCTGCAGGCTGGGGAGCAGGCCTTGAGTTTCCCCCGATGATACCAGTAACATCAATTTTTTCTGCTTTTGAAACCTGTGCTAATATTTTGTCTTTTACTGAAGGAGAAGGTTCCATGGAATTTACCCTGGCAAATGACTCAAGAGACATTTCTATTTTTTTAAGCTCTTGTCTTACTTCCGGATGATCCTTTAAAGCATTTTCAACCAAAACCGTTTCCCCGGGAGATGTCATTCCTATAGCGTAAAGCTCAAGTAAACCGGATGATATGATTTCTTCTATATTCAATTTAATTTTTCAATACTTTTCTTAATTCAATAATTGCTGTTCTCATTCTTGTTTTTACAGTGCCTAAAGGAATATTCAGATTTTTTGAGATTTCATCCTGGGTAAACCCGCCAAAGTAGGCAAGTNNAGAAGTGATAATTGCTTCCGAATTCCTAACGCATCGAAACTTGCCGATGTATTAGAAAAATCAGCTATGTTATTTACGGCATTCTCAGAATTTTGGATTTTTGACTGTTTTTTAAAACTCTTGCTTCTAATAATATCTATGGTAAGATTTCTGGTAATATTCACCATCCAGGTAAAAAGACGGCCTTTTGCATCATCGTAGTTTGAAAAATTATTCCAGATTTTGACAAAAGCTTCCTGCAAAACATCTTCAGCTAATTCCCGAATCTCAAGCATTTTAAAGATAACGCCAAATAAAGCAGCAGCATAATTATCATACAAATAAGAAAAAGCCGACTGGNNGATCCTTCTTTTTCAAAAGGTAAATTAGTTCTTCCTCACTGTATTTTTTAACTTCCTGCAATGAATTCTTTATGATAAAATGAAAAGATGTTTTATATCTAAAGAGAAAACTAAAGATAGAATTTTTTAGAATCCGGCAAAAAATGTGAATCTCATTGGAATAATCCTACACCAGGCATTGACATCATTTTTCGAAATAACAAGTACTTGCTCCTACCCAATCTTTATCCATGTTATACCTTACCCCAATCATTTTTCCTTTGCTTAGTCTAGCCAGGTTAGTGATTGCAATGGGCCGTTGCATCCCATCTTTCCAAAAATAAAAAAGCCTTATTTCTGCTTTTGCCGGCACGTTAGGTGTTTTTATAACTTCTGCATACTTTACCTTTCGTTGTAAAATCCAGTTTTGAGGATTACTAACATGCTGTAGGTCTTCTTTTGAAACATCAATAATCACTCCCTGACCTGCAAAAGAAAACAGTGGTTTTAATATATAATTTTCCAGGTCTTCAGGTATTTGTTTTACTTCATTGAGAAAAAATGTTTCCGGAACGAACGGATTCTTAATAAATGGAATTGTGAATTTACTGATGCGGTAAAACCAGTTGGGATGTGGAATCCATTCTACGTCATAAGACCGGGTTATATCCACTACATTACCTAGCACTTCTTTTGCTTTGGCTAGTTCATCAAATATTATCCTGTTATAAATTCGCTTCACTCCTATCTTTCGTCCATCTTTATAATAAAATAATCTACTTCCTTCGGCGGTAAGTTCAGTAAGGCAGACAATTGGAATATGCAGATAATCCTGTGTGCAATAAAAATCTATCCTTGTCTTTTGCTCATGAGGTTTTATTTCCAGCAAAATAACATTTTCCGGATCATGATTGCCAATAATCAGTACTTTAAGAAACTGCAGGTAGGTTTCATCGTTATATCCATTTAAGTAATGGCTGAAGTTTGCGGGTATTTTAAAATGCTTTTCTATAACCTGCGGAAAATAGATCTGGAAACCGAAAAGAGAAGGGAATCCCTGCATTTCTATCAGCTGTGGCTCAAATCCTCCACTTCCATCTTCACAAATTCCGAAATCAAATGCTATGCAATGAGCATGTGCATTCTCATTTGGTACACCCTCACCTGGAGGTATGGCGCGGTCGGTAAGTTTCTTAAATCCTGGATCTGTAATTAAATCAATGATAGATTCGCAGGCTCCAAGCATTTTATTCGTGAAATATTTTGGAATGAATATGGGCGTTTCTGCTATCCTGAAAACAATGTCACCAGGATGTTTACTATCGAGATCTTTTAGAAAAATTTCATACTTATCCCGCGTAAAATTATTATTAAACTGCTCCCTCAATTCGGGTACCATAACAAATTAATTTTCTGAATATTAATTTGAAAGATAAGAAAATTAAGATTGTTCCTTAAAACGGTGGATGTAAATATTTGGACTTTGTATACTAAATAAACTATGAAGAAACAGGCACGGGATGAGTACTTTTAAGAGCTATATTTAAGAAATTAGGAATTATATGAGCGTAGGTCCACATAATTTTATCGGGGTCATTGAGATGATGTATCATGGAACTCCATTTTTCCTCACCATGGTTTTCGATTACCGTTTTCTTTTTTTCTTCCGTTTGCAGGTACATACTCATACCGATGGCATCTGCTTCCGGATGAAACTGGGTTCCGATAAAATATTCATTGAATCTTATGCCCATGATGGCCCTTTCATAGGGTACATGGAGTCTTTCTTTTTCAATACATAGTATTTTTGCCCCCCTGTATAAAATATTCATTTTAGGTTCTATTATCTGGTAATCCCTGCTGTCCACAGCATAAAAAGGATCTTTCACGCCCCTGAATACCGGTTCATCTTTTCCATCTTCAAGGAGGTGAACAGGAAAGACGCCAAATGAAGTTGACTTTCTGGCACACACATTACCGAGTTCCCAATGCCGGCAAACCAATTGAAATGAATGACAAATAAAAAGAGCATATTTTTTTTGAGTGCGTGAAGGGTCCTCGTTCCAATCTTCAAGATCACTTAACCAGTTAAAATAGTATTTTTCCCATTCTGAACCTTCACTCTCAAGCGGGCTACCCGGGCCGCCGGAACTTATATAAATATCATAACTCATGTCAGGTACGCTGTTTTTTAACCTGACATCAAATTCGTCCAGAACAATATTCAGATTATTTTTTTCACCGAAATATTTAACTGAGGCACGCAAACCTCTCATTCCCTGGTTTGCTACTCCTTCATATAAATCTAAAATTGCAATGTGGACAGTTTGCTTTTCATTCCAATTCATTTTGTAAAGATAAATTATTTATAAAACGAATTTTCAGGTGCAAAATTGTCTGTGATTTATTTTATTGAGAAGGAATTTTAAGTAATATTATTCAATTCTGAAAATACTTTCAAAGAAATTTATTTCATAATTTCAATGCATGAAAATATTTATCTTCTCATTATTATTTGTAATCTTTTTTATGCAGCACATGGAAGCACAGCAAACTATACCGTTATATGATGGTGAAATACCGGGTTCAAGAGTTTATCAAACCAGGGAATTGTGGGAGCCACAGGATAATGGGGATACGATAGTCCACTTCATTTCGGAGCCCACACTTACTTTATTTTTGCCGGAGAAGTCAAAGGCAAATGGAACTACAGTAATTATTTGTCCCGGAGGAGGGTATTGGATAAATTCAATAGTTAAAGAAGGTTTTGCAGTAGCGAGAAAATTCAATGAAATGGGAGTAGCAGCTTTTGTATTGAAATACCGGATTCCCAATGATTCAGCTATGACTAACAAAGCCATTGCTCCATTGCAGGATGCTCAGAGAGCAATCCAGATCGTGCGAATGAATGCTAAGAAATGGAATATTGATATAGACAAAGTTGGCATTATGGGATTTTCCGCAGGGGGCCATCTTGCGTCCACAGTGGCAACGCATTTTAATTATAATTATATTGATAATAATGATAAAATTAATCTGCGTCCGGATTTCGCAATTTTTATTTACCCGGTTATCAGTTTCCAGGAAGATATAGCACATATAGGCTCAAGGGACCAATTAATAGGAAAGAATCCCCCTGCAAACATGATAGATTCTTTTTCTAACGAATTGCAGGTTACAAATGAAACACCACCAACCTTCCTGGTTCATGCAACTGATGACAATGTGGCGCCTGTGATGAACAGTATCAGATATTACGAAGCGCTGATCCATCACAAAATTTCTGCAGAGATGCATATTTATAAGGCAGGTGGGCATGGCTTTGGAATGAATAATGCCACGACAAATGATAAATGGATGGACCGATGTAAAAACTGGATGGGAAGTATGGGTTTGCTAAGTAAATAGATTATTAATATACAAGGGAAGGGGAGCCTTGTATATTAAATGCACCGTAATTAATCTATAGTTTGCTGAATCATTTTATGTTTGAAAAGTCAAGATCCGTGATTAGTGGGTAATGATTAGAATAGGGGACATGCTCAACATGGAACTGGGTTACCTTGAATTTTTTATCCGCAAAAATATAATCTATCCTCA